>JARRJW010000204.1:2771-10772 GCA_037388785.1 Gammaproteobacteria bacterium | reverse complement strand
TTCAAAGCTGCGATAGACTGAGGCGAAACGCACATAGGCGACGTGATCAAGTTTGCGCAATTCTTCCATAACCAGTTCCCCGATCAGCATCGAGGGCACTTCACTTTCACCACTGGCCATCGCCGTTTTTCCATCAATACTTGAGGCCAGCTTACATCTAACAAAAGGCAAACCATGGCTCATGCGTTTGATGAAGCCAAGATTTAGCAATACAGCTGGTTCTTCAAGCAGACCCACAGCAACTGTGACTCCTGCCTGGCGCAGTAAGTCCAGGCCTTTGCCTGCAACGAGTGAATTGGGATCCTGCATGGCAACGACAACCCGTGACAGTTTTGCCTCGATCAAGGCATCGGTGCATGGCGGTGTCTTGCCATGGTGACAACAGGGTTCCAAGGTGACATAAGCGGTTGCACCTTCCGGGTTTTCTGATGCATTGGCAATAGCCAATCGTTCCGCATGAGCCTCGCCAGCTTTACGGTGATAGCCTTCACCAATAATGCGATTATTTTTGACCAGTACGCAACCAACCCTGGGGTTGGGATGGGTGGTATAGCGCCCTTTTTCAGCCAACTTCAGGGCACGGGCCATATAGCGGTAATCATCCGCCGAGAATTTGTCAGCTGCCAAAGCCATTTAAGGTTTCAGTCGTCATCACCGCCGAGCAGATCAAGCTGTTTACTTCAAAGCTGCGATAGACTGAGGCGAAACGCACATAGGCGACGTGATCAAGTTTGCGCAATTCTTCCATAACCAGTTCCCCGATCAGCATCGAGGGCACTTCACTTTCACCACTGGCCACCAGTTTACGTGTGATGTGATTAAGAGCAATTTCGACCTGATCCGTGCGGACAGGTCGTTTTTCCAGAGACCTTTCAATACCTGAACGCAGTTTTCGTCCATCGAAAGGAACGCGACTGCCATCAGATTTTACAACTCGAGGAAGGTTAAGCTCGACCGTCTCATAGATAGTGAATCGTTCACTGCAAACTGAACAGGAACGCCTCCTGCGCACCTGATCACCTTCACTGGCCAACCTGGAATCAATGACCTTGGTGTCCTGGGCACCACAAAAAGGGCATCTCATGAGTTAATCGTTCCTGGCATTAATTTTCAGTCCGCATACACCGGTAATTCACTACAGATTTTCAGCACTTTGGCTTTGACTTCGTCTATGACCTTTTGATCGCCACGGCCGTCAACAACATCACACATCCATCCTGCGAGGTCTTTACTCTGCTCTTCATTAAAACCACGCGTCGTCATCGCTGGTGTGCCTACACGGATACCGGATGTAACAAAGGGAGATTGAGGATCGTTTGGAACGGCATTTTTGTTAACCGTGATATTGGCAGCGCCGAGCCAGGCGTCGACATCTTTACCAGTCAGTCCGGCCTCGATAAAACTTACCAGAAACAAATGATCGTCAGTGCCTTTCGAGACAACATCATAGCCACGCGACATAAAAACCTCGGCCATAGCCGAAGCATTCTTTTTAACCTGCTTCTGATATTCTACGAAACCGGGTTCCATCGCTTCCTTAAAAGCCACGGCCTTGGCGGCAATGACATGCATCAACGGACCACCCTGGGTACCTGGAAAAACCAGGGAATTAAATTTCTTTTCCAGTTCCTCGTTAGCTTTTGCCAAAATCAAACCACCGCGCGGACCTCGAAGGGTTTTATGGGTTGTAGTGGTAGTCACGTCAGCAATCTGCACTGGGCTGGGATATTCTCCTGCAGCAATCAGGCCGGCAACATGTGCCATATCGACAAACAAATAGGCGCCAACCTGATCAGCAATATCACGGAAACGTTGCCAGTCAACCACCCTGGAATAGGCAGAAAAACCGGCAATGATCATTTTAGGTTTATGTTCGATAGCCAGACGTTCAACCTCGTCATATTCGATTTCACCGGTTTGGTCATTAATGCCGTATTGCACAGCATGGTAAATTTTTCCGGAAAAATTAGGCTTCGCCCCATGGGTCAGGTGCCCTCCATGTGCCAGACTCATTCCCAATATTGTATCTCCAGGCTGACAAAGTGCCATAAACACAGCCGCGTTAGCCTGAGATCCTGAATGTGGCTGAACATTGGCGTAATCAGCATTGAACAGCTTTTTGGCGCGGTCAATTGCCAACTGCTCAGCCACGTCAACATGCTCACAACCACCGTAATAGCGTTTACCCGGATAGCCTTCAGCATATTTATTCGTTAAAACTGAGCCCTGGGCCTGCATGACTCTGGGACTTGTATAATTTTCTGATGCAATCAGTTCAATATGTTCTTCCTGGCGCTTTTCTTCAGCCTGAATAGCTGCCCAAAGTTCGTCATCATAACCACTGATTTGCATTGATTTATTAAACATTTTTCTAAAAATCTCCAGAAATTTGCAGTGCCACCAAAAAAACAATCAGTATACTCACAGCAATGATATTTTCCTAATACAAAAAGCAGGTAAAGTTTGGGTATAGAACTGAGATAATTAACTTCGGAAACGCCCAGAAACATTAAAATAACTTAATCAAAAATAAAAAGAAATTATAGTGATTAAAGTCCTAATCCAGACCAAAAAATGCAATTGCAGGCACTTTTTTGTGTAATATTGATTAAATCACGAATAAAAACAGAATGAATATGGAAGCAATCGACAATTCGAAAGAATTATCGCAATCTGATCTGGAGTTGGTTCTTAAAGGAATCAAAATACCTCCCCAACCGCAAGTGCTTGTTGATATCCAGATGGAAACAGCAATGCCAGACTGTTCTCTGGGAAATATTACCGCATTAATTGCAAAGGATATTGGCCTGTCCGGTTGGGTTTTGAAGACCGTCAATTCAGCAATATTTGGCCTTCCCAACAAAGTGACATCCATCGGTCAGGCGATCAATTTGCTGGGCGTAAACAGTATTGTCAATATTGTTAATGCCGTTTCCATTTCAGAGGCATTGACAAATGAAAGCATCGAGGAGCTCAACCAGTTTTGGGACAATGCCAATGATGTTGCCTCAGCATGCTCTGTTATCAGTAAAAAGTTGAACCTGAACCTCGGTGACGCTGCCTACACACTAGGCTTGTTTCATGATTGTGGTATTCCACTTCTGAGAATGAAACATGATAATTATTTTGAGGTGCTGAAATCTGCTTATGCACAAGACCAGGTGCGTATCACCGAGGTTGAAAATGAGCAGTATCAAAGCAATCATGCCGTCGTTGGCTTTTATGTTGCCAAGTCATGGAAATTGCCAACTGAGATTTGCGAAGCGATAGCTGATCACCATAAAGTTGGAGAAATACTGGCTCAGAACAACGCGGCAGAAACTCCCAAGAAAAACTTACTGGTTATTTTGAAAATCGCTGAAAATCTTTGTGGTACATATCAGTCAATTGGCCACCAAAACCAGGATCACGAGTTCGAGAAAATAAAAACGGATATTTTCCGCTATCTGGGAATCAGTGAAATCGATATTGATGATATTCGGGATGATCTATATGAAAAAGGCATTCTTCACTTATAATCGGTTAATATTATTAGGCCTCAACAACTCGTAAAATTGATATTCATACCTTAAGTTGGCAAAAAATGTTTATTCAAAATTTCTATACTCATCGAAATAACCAGGTGCATGTTACGCCTGACCAGGCCAGTCAGTTTGCCAAGCAGGTTGCCAACGATTTCAATCCTATTCATGACCCAGATGCCAAGAGGTTCTGTGTGCCCGGTGACCTGCTGTTTTCACTTGTGCTGTCTCGTTATGGTTTAAGTCAGAAAATGTGTTTTACTTTTGCGGGCATGGTTGGAAAGGATGTCCCACTGAACTTCCCTGACAGCGATGACGCCAGACTGGTGATTGCCGATGATAATGGCAAAGAATATCTATACGTAGACCGCAAAGGTGAAGTGTCCCATAACCTTGAGATGATTGAACGCTTTGTCAAAAGTTATGTCGCGTTTTCAGGCCAGACTTTTCCACACTTACTGGTACCTTTGATGGCGAAACACAACGTCATGATTAACCCGGCCCGACCATTGGTCATGTATGAGAGCATGTCAGTTGACCTGAATACCATCGACATTACTGAGCCAAGTCTTGAACTTTCAGAAACGAACCTAAATGTAAATGGTAAGCGTGGTGATGCCTCTGTCACCTTTTTCGTCAAGTGTGGCGATGAAATTGTTGGTAAGGGTGTGAAAAAACTGGTTTTAAGTGGATTAAGGGAATATGACCAGGAACAGATTGACCAGGTTGTAGAATCCTATAGCAAAAATAAAAATCGTTTCGCCAACCAGTTATAGGCCCTCGGACTTCACTATCTCCCTGAGAACCACCGTTGCGTAAGCACCCGATCTTAAACTGAACGCCAATTTCAATCCCTCATCCTTCAGTTTCCACTCCAAGTCACGCACCGCAATTCTTAGTGGTCGCCTGGCATGTTCCAGTTTTAATGCCACCAGATGGTCAATCCATTCACGATCCAGATTTATGACTTCGCCCTTCAGTAATTTAGCCCAACTGGAATTTTTTACACGTCGGTCAAGAATGGCATTGAATATCATGGAACGGATGGAAGATATGAGTATGCTTCTTTCATTACGTCTTGGGTTAATGCCGTCTTTCTTTAACCACTTTAAAGCTGTTTGAATGTTGCTATGCTCATTACCAAACCTTTGCTGACCAAAATAATTTGGCACGCCCTCTTCGGCGATAGCATTCATTCGTCCTTCCAGTTTAGACAAATCGCCCTTCAGGTTTCGAATCAACAGTTCAAATCGATTACCCTTGAGTACACCGCGTTTGAGTTTTCTTGGATGCCTTGAAACCTGGTTAACAGTAATGCCATCTTCAGTAAATGACTGCCAATCCGGTTCTGGCTTACCAGCCAGGTTGACCGAGAAGGTCTGTGTGGTAACCGCATTTTTATCCTTTAAACCGGCAAAGCCTATATCGCGTTGCTGGACATGACAGAAACGCTGTAATTTTTTGCATACATCTTGAGTTGTCAGGCCTGTTTTAGTCAGGGTAATGAAGCCATGATCACCGTGACCATCTGGCTGAAAGCCGGATATTTCCTTAACCACGAAGTCATCGTTGTAAGTTTTAACATCACCACTTATAACGGGACTACCATGAGCATAAGTCAGCTCTTCTACAGGAATATAATCTGTTTCTTTCATCAGGCAACAGGATTCAGCAACACAACTGCATGACTGGCAATACCTTCCTTGCGGCCAACGAACCCCATATATTCAGTAGTGGTTGCCTTCACATTAACAGCTTGGACACCAATACCGAGATCTGATGAAATAGTCTCACGCATATCCTGAACATAGGCTGACAATCTGGGCACCTGGGCAATAATGGTTAAATCAACGTTACCCACCTTGAACCCCTGCTGTTCTAAAAGATCAACTACATGTCTCAACAATAGCCTGCTATCAATGTTTTTATACTGATCCGAGTTATCAGGAAAATGTTTACCAATATCACCTAAAGCAGCTGCACCCAGTAAAGCATCACAAAGTGCATGAATAGCTACATCACCGTCCGAATGAGCTTTTAAACCCTGGTGTGACTCGATTGCAACGCCACAGAGCATCAGCTTTTTACCCTGTTCAAACTGATGGGCGTCATAGCCATGACCTATTCTCATTTATTGCACCTTTAGTGATTTTTATCCTGAAACGCTTAACACAGGTAATCGGTTTAAATTGATTTGAAGCATCCGGACATTATATGCTTGAAAACTGACATATGCGACAGTACCACCACCCGATGAAACTTATTGATACACATTGTCACCTTGACTTTGAGGAGATTGACCAGGACCGCGACGATGTCGTCAGCGACACTTACCTGGCGGGAGTAGAATCGATTATTCTTCCTGGTGTTAAAGCCTCATCATGGGATAACCTCGTTAAGGTTTCCCAAAAGTATGGTTTTTGCTATGCCATCGGGCTGCATCCCTGCTTTATTGAAGACCATTCAAAAAATGATCTAATCTTGCTTGAGACAATGCTCGCAAAATCGAATCCAGTTGCCATTGGTGAGATAGGTCTCGATTTTTATCATGGCTTCAACAATAAGAACCTTCAGTTGGATTTATTTGAGTCCCAGGTCAACATCGCACAGTCCAATGCTCTTCCTGTTATCATTCATGCCAGAAAGTCTCATGATGATATTTTGCATATTTTAAAAAAACAGAATTTCAAATTTGCCGGGACTATTCATGCATTTAATGGCAGTTTGCAGCAGGCCCATAAATACATCGACTTAGGCTTTAAGCTCGGCTTCGGTGGAATGCTGACCTACGAACGCTCAACACATTTGAGAAAGCTTGCCAGTAGTTTGCCACTGGAAAGCATTGTGACGGAAACCGACGCCCCGGACATGACCGGTTTTTAAAAAATATCGTTAACGAAACCCTACGTATGCAGAAATTAATCGCCCGACTGCTTGAATTGGTTGCTTGAATTGGTTGCTTGAATAGGCTGCTATCGAATATTGCCCGGAACTATCACTCATTAGCCAAGCCAAATGTACAGAAAGGCTCGGGGTTGGGACTCAGTTTTGTAAAGGAAATTGCCATGTTGCATAAAGCCGAAATAAACGTCGAAAACAACGATGGCGAAGGCACCAAGATGACGATGGTTCTGCCATCCGCAAATGAATAAGCAGTTATTGGAATTGCTTCAACAACCCTGAAATAAAATGCTTGAGGGTAAGGCGTTTGTCTTCAAAGTGCAGGCCAAGCGCCGTTAATTCGCCTTCATTGGAATAATGAGTATGAGCAATCTTGGTAAGAATAACGAATTCCATGGTTTTCTCATTATTGCTGAGGGAAACCCGCAATTCCTCGCCCTGTTCAAATACTACGCCGGTTTTCTCTAAATTGGTCAAAGCAGCCGAGGATAGAGAGACTAGAAGTCCCTGCTCTGAAATATCATATGATTTTGATGTATAAACATGCCCGTCGCGGGTAATGATACCTATCTCAAAATCACAGGGATAACGTTCATACTGCCTTTTCTGATCCATTATTTTTCTTAATTGATTATTCTTGACTTACAAAACTACTACAGATTTTCATTTTGTAAATAAAATTCTGCCAAAGCCAGATCATCCGGCCGGGTAATCTTGATATTTTTCTGGCTGCCTTCGACCATAAGTGGCTTATAACCGTTGATTTCCATAGCACTGGCATCATCGGTTATTTCCAGATTATTCTGTCTGACATGTTGCAAAGCCGTCAGCAAATTTTCAAGTGGAAACAACTGAGGTGTAAAAGCATGCCATAACTGGTTACGATCTATCGTCGCTTCAATACGGTTGTCTGCAGCTGTTTTTTTCATTGTATCTTTAACAGGAACACCCAGTAAACCGCCATCCTGACTTGAGCCAACAGCATTGATCAGTGAATCCATATCCATATGATTAACACAGGGACGAGCTGCATCATGAACAAGCACACGGGTAGAGCCTGGTTTTTCCGATGCTAACCTGGTCAGAGCATTGAATACCGAATCACTTCTTTCCTGACCACCCGCAACTGTTATCACTTTTTCATGATTAAGAAAAATTGATTCGGGCCAATACTCATCATCTGATGAAATAGCCAGTACCACACCTTCAATTTTCTTGTGATTGAGTAATCTGGAAAGCGTGGTATCCAAAACCGTTTTGCCGCCAATAAGAAGATATTGTTTGGGAATATCTGACAACATTCGCTTACCAACACCTGCGGCAGGCACCACTGCCCAGTATGAAAAGCCGTATGAAAATTTGGAGGTCACGGCTCTTCACTCACAGAATCGACGATCTGAAAGTAAACCTCATTTTCCTTAATCATGCCTAGATCATTTCGTGCCCGCTCTTCAATTGCCGCCAGGCCACTTTTTAAATCATCAATTTCAGCCCTTAGCTGCCGGTTTTCCTGTTGCATACGATCAAGGTCCTGTTTTTTTAAGACTATCTCGTTTCGCAGATGTACAACTTCTGCATA
>JARRJW010000204.1:0-2747 GCA_037388785.1 Gammaproteobacteria bacterium | reverse complement strand
AAACTAGTAATAGAAAAACAAGCAAAATACGCAATGGCGCGTACTCATTTTAAACCTGGAAAGGCTCCAAAACCGGCATATTTCGCATCTGACCCCAGCTGGTCTTCAATACGCATCAACTGGTTGTACTTGGCAACGCGGTCTGAACGTGAAAGTGAGCCGGTCTTAATCTGACCAGTGGCCGTAGCAACAACCAGGTCGGCAATAGTGGTGTCTTCTGTTTCACCCGAACGATGCGAAACTACAGCAGAATAATTGGCATCATGAGCCATCTGGATTGAATTAAGTGTTTCGGTCAGGGTACCAATCTGGTTGAATTTAATCAGGATGGAATTTGCGATTCCCTTATCAATACCTTCTTGAAGAATTTTTGTATTGGTAACAAACAAATCATCACCAACCAGCTGGATTTTGTCTCCGAGTTTGTCGGTCATCAATTTCCAGCCATCCCAGTCACTTTCATCCATTCCATCTTCTATGGAAATAATCGGATACTGGTCTACCCAGGCAGCCAGGTAATCGATGAAACCTGCTGAATCAAATGATTTACCTTCAGAAGCCAGCGTATAGGTACCGTCTTTATAGAACTCTGAACTGGCAACATCCAGACCCAGGTAAATATCCTTACCGGCAACAAAACCGGCTTTTTCGATAGCCTGTAAAATGACTTCAAGTGCTTCTTCATTGGAGCTTAAGTTAGGCGCAAAACCACCTTCATCACCTACTGTGGTTGCAAGCCCCTTACCACTCAAGACAGATTTAAGCGCATGAAAAACTTCTGCGCCATAGCGTATGGATTCCCTGACTGAACTGGCAGCAACCGGCAAAATCATAAACTCCTGGATATCAACACTGTTATCCGCATGCTCCCCACCGTTAATGATATTCATCATGGGCACAGGCAGTATGTAATCACCGGTTCCAAGTGACTGATATAATGGCATGGCTTTTTCCTGGGCTGTAGCATGTGCACAGGCGAGGGACACGGCCAATGTCGCATTGGCACCCAGGCGCGACTTGTTTTCAGTACCATCGAGATCAATCATTTTGTCACGGATCTCTGTGTTTACATTCCCGACAGCTTTAAGCACGCCTTTTCCCAGGAAACGACTCTTGTCACCATCACGCAATTCCAGCGCTTCACGTGAACCGGTAGAAGCGCCAGACGGCGCGACTGCACGACCTATGGCGCCATCGGCGGTGATGACATCAGCTTCGATTGTAGGATTGCCACGAGAATCAAGAATTTCGCGGGCTCGAATATCAACTATTTCGGACATGTCTTCTTTCCTGTTTTAGAATTTAAATTTCATCGCTGGCAGGTATATGCTTCCAAAAGACGCTGTGAACCCATCTATGGGTACTTGACTGAAGCAACCTTGCTGCAGTCAATGCTTCCAGAACACAACTGCCAGCGTTAATCCATTTTCACGATTCGTAATCAGGGAAATTTTCAGATGTTTCTGGAGAAAGTGTCTGAGCCATGGATGGCCAAGCCAGGCCTTCAGGGATGTATTTAACGTGTCTTTCGTAAGAAATGTCTGATTGTTTCCTGAATAAGTTCAAGTTATCGACTTTACAAAGTGGTTTCAATCAATCCAGCATCTTTAACAGTCCGGTCGATTGTCACCAGGGTTTCCAGCAATGTTTTCATTTTTCCCAATGGCCAGGAATTTGGGCCATCACTTAAGGCACACTCGGGATCAGGGTGTGTTTCCATGAATAAACCAGCAACACCAACAGCCGTCGCAGCTCTCGCCAGAACCGGCACATGTTCACGCTGACCACCGGAAGATGTTCCCTGCCCACCAGGCAATTGGACCGAATGTGTCGCATCAAATACAACAGGACAATCCGTATCACGCATCACGGCCAGTGACCGCATATCAGATACCAGGTTGTTATACCCAAACGACGCACCGCGCTCGCATACCATGATTTGCTGGTTGCCGGTTGAACGGGCTTTGTTAACAACGTTTTTCATGTCCCAGGGTGCTAAAAACTGGCCTTTCTTAATGTTGACCGGTTTGCCCTGCTCTGCGACTTTCAGAATAAAATTGGTTTGGCGGCATAAAAAGGCAGGCGTCTGTAAAACATCAACGACTTCAGCAACTTCAGAAAGCGGTGTATCCTCATGTACGTCAGTCAAAACAGGCACACCAATCTGCTCTTTGACTTTTTGCAGAATTTTCAAACCTTCCTCAATACCGGGACCGCGATGAGACTCATGCGAAGAGCGATTGGCTTTATCAAAGGAAGACTTGTAGATAAAAGGAACTTTCAGGCTATCAGTGATTTCCTTGAGTTGGCCAGCAGTATCCAGGGCCATTTGCTCGGATTCAATCACACATGTACCTGCAATAAGAAAAATTGGCTGGTTAAGCCCGGCTTCAAAGTGACAGAGTTTCATTAAACGGATTCCACTGATTTGAGTTCAACATTAATATTGGCATGTTCCATGGCAGACCTTATAAATCCGGTAAACAGGGGATGTCCTTCCCTTGGTGTCGAAGTAAACTCCGGATGAAACTGGCAGGCCAGGAACCATGGATGATCACTTATTTCAACTATCTCTACCAGTTCATTATCAATCGACAAGCCTGAAATAATCAGACCCTTCTCTGTTAACTGTTTGCGGTAATGGTTATTGAATTCAAAACGGTGACGATGACGTTCGACAATAACATCCTGCTGATAGGCTTCATAAGCACGTGAATTGACAGCTAAACGACACTGTTGCCCGCCCA
>JARRJW010000203.1:0-8311 GCA_037388785.1 Gammaproteobacteria bacterium | reverse complement strand
TGTCAACTTCGCAATACGGTACTATTTTCCGGCCTCGAAGAAGAAGATTTTGAGAAAATCCATACCCCGATTGACCAATACACGCTGCCTGCCGGCACTTACCTTTATCGCATGGGCGAAAAGGCCGAACACATGTACACCGTGCGAAGCGGCGCTTTCAAACTTGTACAATACCTGCCTGATGGTAGTCAACGTATCGTGCGATTAATTCGAACAACTGACATCACCGGTCTGGAAGCATTGCTGGATGAAAACTACAAACATGATGCCATTGCGCTGCAAGCATCTGAAGTTTGCAGACTGCCCGTTCCGGTGATTAAAAAGCTCAGCAAGGAAAACCCCAATCTGCACCATGAGCTGCTACATCGCTGGCACCGCGCACTGAACGAAGCCGATGCCTGGCTTACCCACCTTTCCACCGGTTCTGCCAAACAGCGCATCGCCCGACTCTTGCTTCATATGTTTGGCAAAAATTACGATCTAAGCTGTCAGTTATTCAGCCGTGAGGATATTGGTTCGATGCTGGCAATTACCACTGAAACCAGCAGCCGTATCATTGCTGAATTCAAACGTAACAACTTGCTGATGGAAATCGCGCCGCAAACTTTCCGGCTGGATGTGGAAAAACTGCAGGCAATTGCTGACGAGTAACCTGACAGTTCTAACTGGCATAACGCTGTTTAACGTAATCATCCAGTATCTGCATAAAGTCTTCCGCGATTCGCTCACCTTTTAAAGTCATGGCTTTCTTGCCATCCATGTAGACTGGAGCAGCTGGCCTCTCCCCGTTACCCGGCAGACTGATACCAATGTCGGCATGTTTACTTTCACCCGGACCATTCACCACGCAGCCCATTACCGCAACGTTCATCGACTCAACTCCCGGATACTGTTCTGACCAGACCGGCATCTGAATGCGCAGATGCTTCTCAATATCCTGCGCCAGGCTTTGAAAATAGGTACTGGTAGTACGACCACAGCCAGGACATGCAATCACCTGAGGCATGAAAGACCGGATTGACAGAGACTGTAGAATTTCCTGGGCAACCACCACTTCCTTAGTACGGCTGCCACCTGGTTCCGGCGTCAACGAGATACGAATAGTGTCGCCAATCCCCTGCTGCAGTAATACAGACAAAGCTGCCGTTGATGCGACAATACCCTTGGACCCCATGCCTGCCTCAGTTAAACCCAGGTGCAACGCATAATTACTCCTTGAAGCCAATTGCTGGTAAACAGCGATCAGATCCTGAACACCACTCATTTTGCAGGAAAGAATAATCCTGTCTTTCGGTAAACCCAGTTCAACTGCCTTGTCCGCATTTTCAAGTGCCGACCTGACCATAATGTGATGCATGATGGCGGCACCTTCCAGGGGTTGAGCCAATTGTGCATTTTCATCCATCATGCGTGCGACCAGTGACTGGTCAAGACTGCCCCAGTTAACACCAATGCGCACGGCTTTATCGTTCCTGGCGGCTATCTCAATCATGGTGGCAAACTGGGCATCGCGCTTTTCACCACTACCGACGTTGCCGGGGTTTATACGATATTTATCCAGGGCCTGGGCACAGTCTGGATAATCACTGAGCAGGCGGTGACCGTTAAAATGAAAATCACCCACTAACGGCACAGACAGGTTCATGGCATCCAGTTTGTCCCTGATCGCTGACACGGCCTGCGCAGCAGCCTCATTGTTCACCGTGATGCGAACCATTTCTGATCCGGCACGGTAAAGCTCTGCCACCTGGTCCACCGTCGAT
This sequence comes from Gammaproteobacteria bacterium, assembly GCA_037388785.1. Taxonomy (GTDB): domain Bacteria; phylum Pseudomonadota; class Gammaproteobacteria; order Chromatiales; family Chromatiaceae; genus JABDQZ01. The sequence goes on along the minus strand of JARRJW010000203.1, from coordinate 6,548 downwards.
TGAATATCAGCCGTATCAGTATTGGTCATGGACTGCACTAACACTGGCGCATTGCCACCAACAGTTAGATGACGGATTTTAACGGGAATGGTCTGGTGACGATTTAGGAGTGTCTCTGACATGCGGTGCATGTTAGCGCATTAACTATCGGAGTCAATCTGCACAAAAAGAAAAACATACGGCACCCACCGGGTGCCGTATAGAATAGAGCGATATGTTTCAGTCCCTGGTCAACGCGATTTAAGTTTGGAAATGCCCAGCATTTTGAGAATATATTTTTCGTAAATCGGTTCTGAGGTACCTTTCTTCATTTTGCGGATGAAATATTTTTCAAATGCAATCTTGGCCATATGAACCCATTTACCCTTTTTAAACCAGGCCACGTTTCGCGGCGGTATTTGTGGCAGTGCGACAAAGGCAGCCCCGGTGTCTCCCATATCCGCCAGACAAATTGCATTCCAGGTTGCCTTGGTATCCAGGGGGCGTCCTTCCAGGTCGTTGGCTATGTTATGCACAATAGCCGTCACCATTGATTCAATCATGTAACCGGTTTTGGGAGCACCTGTTGGCACTGGCGTTGCCTCGACTGGTGGAATGGCAATACAGACCCCGGCGGAAAATATATTCTGATAGGTCGGGTTGCGCTGGTATTCAGCAACAAACACAAAACCTCGCGGATTGCATAAACCTTCGACATTCGCGACTGCATCAACACCTTTGAAAGCCGGTAGCATCATGGTGAATTTACTTTCAATTACATGATCCTTGATTTTCTTACCGTTCTCGTCGTATTCCTCGACAAACAATTTACCCTTTTCTACATGCGTGGTCTTGGCGTTGGTAATCCAGTTGATATGGTGGTTACGCATCTCGGATTCCAGCATTCCCTTGGAATCACCGACTCCACCCAGTCCCAGATGGCCAATGTAGGGTTCCGATGTCACAAAAGTCATTGGCACCTGATCACGTATTTTTCGCTTGCGCAAATCGGCATCCATAATGAAGGCAACCTCATAAGCCGGACCAAAACAGGACGCAAAAGGCATTGCACCAATCACAACATGACCAGGGTTTTCAATCAGTTCCTGGTAGTGCATATAAGCTGTTTCAGCATGATCCACAGTACATATCGAATCGGTAAAGCCATTGACAGGACCAGAACCTTCAATTTCTTCAAATGCCAATCTCGGGCCGGTCGCGATCACCAGATAATCGTAGTTAATGATTTCACCATCATCCATTTCCATTGAATTGTTGGCCGCATCAATTTTTGCACAACGCTTGGCGACGAAATTGATATTTTTTCGTTCCAGGTGAATTCTGATATCGAAGGTAATGTCGTCACGATTACGCCAGCCGACTGCTACCCAGGGGTTTGATGGTACGAATTGAAAATAGTCTCTTTCATTGATAACCGTAACATCGTGGCTACTGCCCAATCGGTCTTTCAATTCATAAGCAGCCGGCATGCCGCCAGTACCAGCTCCAAGAACAACGATGTGTGCCATTGAGGTTTCCTCTAAAAATACAAATGGTCTGGATCTTATGATCAGGCGGTTTTTTTCGCTGGTTTAAATCACCAGGGTATTTATTGTTGATGCAGGATTAATAGCCGAATTCCCGGCAACCCACACGGGTTTATAGTAACCGCTCTAGTAATGAACCACTGAAACTACTACAAAAATCCTTAAAAACCAATGATTCAGTTAAAGAATTTTCTCAATAGTGTGCTCTGGATCGGGGTTTTGCCTGTTACCAGGAACTCCAACACATTCTGGTTTTGTAACGCCCACTCCATGTTGAAACGTACCCCTCTTTGCGAACAGATCAACAGCCTGTCGCGTGGATAAAGGACCTGCTTTTCCGATGGCAGCAGCAGGTCACCATCCTTACCTTTATAAAGCAAAATGACAAGATTAAGCTGCGTTTCAGGATCAAAGCGGTTGCGGCTTATATCAGCCAGGGTTACGGAAAAGCCGCGCTTGATAAGATCGATTACTGCATAGGCATTCTCAGAATCAATCCGGATTTCCCAGATATCAGGTACAACGTCATCAATAACACCTGAGATACGACTGGCAAGCTCCAATGGCATTCTCTATATCAGCCTCCTGCAGGGTCACTGCCTCGGTACCGCGGCCATGCACAAAGCTGGCATTTTCAGGCATGCCGGTTTTTTCCGGCATTGCTTCGATGACAACAACCTCGATACCTTCGTCTTTCAACCTTTCAAAAATTGCCTTACCGAAACGACCATAGCCACAGACAATCCATTTTCCATCAGAGGGTGGATAGACTGGTTCACGAATATTTTCATCAGAGACACCGGTCAACCACTCAATAAGCACATAAAGACAGGGAGAGTGCAATGCCGTGGCAAGCATGATGGCAAAAGTATCGTAAGGGTCGATAATTTTATCGGTACCAAAAGAAGCCATGTTGGCTTCATAATCATGAGAGTCAGCACGGCATATCACCTTGGTGGTAGGATTGAGCAACTTTGAGGTAATGGCAATTTTTAAATTGGCTTCGTTTGAGTTGGTAACCGCCACGACACCGGCACATTTACCATTTTTCAGCCCTGCCTCAATAAGATGCACTGGCCGGCGGGCATCAGCACAAAGTGCCGGCACATGTTCCCGCAGAGCTTCAAGAGACAGTTCATTGATGCGGGTCTCATCGATATCAATAACGACCGCATGTTGCTTGTGATCAACCAATGCCCGCACAAGCTCGGAACCTGTTTCACCATAACCACAAATCAGGTAAAACCTTTCTTTCAACGACTTGATATGGCGCGCAAAGCGCATCTCGGTCACTGACTGCTGAAACGCTTTGTTCTGAATCAGTGAAAGCAGCGTACCAATGGCATAGAACCAAACCACCACGGTGGCATAAACGGTGAAGGTAACCCACATTCTTTGTGCATCATTAAATTCCTGAGGTATTTCGCCAAAGCCAATGGTGGTCGCCGTATAACTGACAAAATAAAATGCATGAAAAAAACTCATATGCCAGGTGTTGCCATCCGCATCCTCACCCGGAATCAGCGTCAATCCCAGAATAGCAATGGCATAGGCACCTACCAGCATCAGCAAAGGCTGACGCATACGTCTGAAAACAATAAATAAGACCGGATCCATCAGAAACGCAATGAAGCTGCGGAATCAGCGACGCATCAGAACAGTTTCAATGACCAGCAGGACCACCGAAATGATATTGGCCATCAAGGCTCCGCCTGACAAAGACACAATGCTCGCCATCATGACATCGGTCATGCCCTGATCTGTGGCATATTCTGCAAACCCCCATATTATGGCGGCAGCAAACAACTGCAGAACAGCAACCAGGCTGGTAGCAAGTAACAGGGCACCCATCTGGGTACGGTCACCAAACTTCAGAATTGTCGCGATCAGATTTACCACCACAACAAAAAATAATTCATAAACCGGGTGATGATCGGGGTTGGTAATTTCGCCAATAAAAAAACCAAAATTCAGGGTTGCCGCCAGAATAATAAAAAAACCAAATATGACTTTTTATCTTTTTCATATTCCCAGCACAATCCCCGAAACAGTCGCCGCCGTTGACCTCGGTTCAAACAGTTTTCATATGATCGTTGCGCGTTTTGAAAACAATCAGCTCAAAATAATCGACAAACTCAAGGAAATGGTCAGACTGGGAGCCGGTCTGCAGAAAGATAAATCACTGGACCCGAAAACTGCGGACAGGGCGATTGAATGCCTGGAACGCTTTGGTCAGCGCTTGCGCACCCTGCCACAAGGTGCGGTAAGAGCTGTTGGCACCAATACCCTGCGCCAGGCTCGTGATGCCAGTTTTCTGGAACGTGCAGAAGCAGCTCTGGGTCATCCGATTGAGATTATCGCCGGCCGGGAAGAAGCCCGGCTGGTTTACCTTGGCGTCGCCAATGGTATCGATACCGGCAATAAAAAACGCCTGGTCATCGACATTGGCGGTGGCAGTACAGAACTGATTATTGGTCAACGCTTTGACATCTATGACCGTGAAAGTCTGCACATGGGTTGTGTCAGCTACAGCAGACAGTTTTTTGGTGATGACGAAATTTCCCGGCAAAACATGAGCCGTGCGATTCTTGCCGGCCGTCTTGATATTCGGCCGGTCAAACAAAGTTTCAACTCCGAACACTGGAAAATTGCTATTGGCAGCTCAGGAACCATACGTGCAATACGTGACGTGGTGCATGAAATGGGCTGGAGCAGCAAAGGCATCACTCGTGACGCCCTTAAATCATTACGCAATTATATGATTGAGTGCGGTCATATCGACAAGCTGGAACTGAAAGGTTTAAGCGCCGAGCGTAAACCGGTTTTTACCGGTGGGGTCGCGGTGTTAAGCGCGCTGTTCAAGGCGTTGGATATCAAGCAGATGCAGGTTTCCGATGAAGCGCTGCGTGAAGGCCTGCTCTATGAAATGCAGGGTCAATTTCTGGAAGAAGACGTCCGGGATAAAACGGTCAAAAGTCTTTCCGAAAAACACAGTATCGACAAGTCCCAGGCCCGGCGCATCAATAATACCGCTGAACAGTTACTTTCCCAGGTTGCCAAGCCCTGGAAAATAGAAAGTATTGAATTCAATGAACTATTAAGCTGGTCGGCACGCCTGCATGAAATTGGCCTGTCTATTTCGCATAGCCAGTTCCAGAAACATGGTGCCTATATTCTGGAAAATGCTGACCTGTCCGGCTTTTCACGTCAGCAACAGAGCATTTTAGCGCTGCTGGTGAGAACCCATCGACGTAAAATTAGCAGCGACCTGTTTGAACCACTGCCTGAGGATACTCGCGAATCGATTATCAGGCTGTGTATTCTGTTACGGCTTGCTGTTTTATTGCATCGTGGCCGCAGTAATGAAAACAAACCCAAGTTAAAGCTTACTGCTGAAGAACGGAACTTACATATCAATTTTCCAGAAGACTGGTTAACTGAGCACCCGTTAACAATTGCCGAGATGGAACAGGAAACCAAATACCTGAAAAAGATTGGTTACACCCTGAGCTACGATTAAAAACTATCCAGAAGGCCTGACCAGCCGGCCCAGTCCCATTTCATCCAATGCACCCTGCATGAAATTGTTTACCTGGTTGGCATCTTCCATGCGTAAAGCCAGTTTAGTCAGTTGTCGTGCATTACTGCGACTGAAGCTTCTAATAACCCACTTCACTTTCAGGAAGCTGCCTGAGCTCATGCTTAAACTGTTAACACCCAGCCCCAACATCAATGGCGCTGCCAGGGGGTTACCGGCCAGCTCACCACAGACACTGACAGGACAGTTCATCTGGCTGGCTGTTTCAACCACCTGGCTGATGGCCCGTAGCACAACCGGATGCATATCATTGTAAATATCCGCAACACGCGGGTTATTACGGTCAACCGCAAGTAGATACTGGGTCAGGTCATTGGTGCCGATGGAAAGAAAATTTACCCGCCGAACCAGTGCATCAACTTGGTAAACCGCCGAAGGCACCTCAATCATGACACCCACTTCGGGCATTTTAACCGCAAAGCCCTCTTCCTCCAGTTCATCCAGTGCACGCTGAATTAACAGCAAGCTCTCATCCACCTCACTGATCATCGATACCATCGGCAGTAAGATTTTGACATTGTGCAGGCCGATATCAGCACGCAGAATGGCCCTGATCTGGGTTAGAAAAATCTCCGGATGATCAAGCGATACCCGAACACCACGCCAGCCAAGAAATGGGTTTGATTCAGTAATCGGAAAATAGGGCAGTGGCTTGTCGCCACCGATATCCAAGGTTCTCAATACCACTGGTCGCGGATGAAAAGTCTTGAGCACATTACGATAGTTGGCTATCTGAACCACTTCGGCAGGAAACCGGTCACGGACCATGAAAGGCAATTCTGTTCGGTAAAGGCCAACCCCACCGGCTTCATTAATGCCAAATTCACCCAGATCAGAAACCAGACCCGTGTTCAGGCAAAGCGGTATTTCAATACCATCAGTGGTTTCGCTGGGCACACCCTGCAAACCGGAAAGCTCATCATTCAGTGCCCGGTCTTCATCAAGTAAACGGCGATATTCCCTGAGTACTGCCGGTTCCGGCGACAGGTAGACACGACCACGATAGCCATCGGCAATTACCGTGAGTTTTTCCATACGCCCAACGCGCAGATCACTGACACCCATAACCGCTGGCACACCAAAGGCCCTGGCAAGAATCGCCACATGCGAAGAACTCGAACCGGTCGTAGAAATAATGGCCGCCAGTTTGTTCATCGGAATTTCCGCCAGCTGCACCGCACTGACATCATCCCCCACCAGCACCGTGTTTTCCGGATAATCCAGCTGCAATGGCGCATCAGTCTGCAAATGCATCAGGATACGTCGGCCAAGGTCCCTGACATCCGAAGCACGCTCACGCAGGTAAACGTCATCCATTTCATCAAACACCCGGGCATGTTCCTGAATGCTGATGCGCAATGCTCCCTGGGACCAGTTGCCCTCTCTGATCAAGTCAATCGTTCTGGTCACCAGCGTATCTGAAT
>JARRJW010000202.1:0-4023 GCA_037388785.1 Gammaproteobacteria bacterium | reverse complement strand
AATCAGCCAGGAGTACAGCCCCGCGACATTGGACCGTATTGAGTTGTTGCGCCTGGCAGAAAATGCCGGTGTCAAGGTGTTTACCTCGCCGGAAAAAATTATACGCATGATAGATCGCCTTGCCTGCACGATGACGTTAAGTAATGGCGGTATCCCGATGCCTGACACCGTCGTAACAGAAAATGTTGAGCAAGCTGTTGACGCGGTTAAAGGTTTTGGCGAGGCAGTTTTCAAGCCGCTTTATTCAACCAAGGCCAGGGGCATGTGCGTGATCAGCAGTGACCAGTCCAAAGAGAGTATGCTGTCGCAAGTCAGTGAATTTAAGCGGCATAATCCGATGATGTACATACAACGCAAACTCAACCTTTCCGGACGAGACTATGGCATGGTATTTCTTGGTGGTAATTACCTGGGGACTTACGCACGTGTGGCGCAAAACAGCGCATGGAACACGACGATCAACAGCGGTGGCAGGTACGCCTTGCATGAGCCACCGGAATCGACCATTGAAATAGCCTGTAAAGCCGAATCACTGTTTAACATGGATTTTACCACGGTGGATGTCGCTGATACCGATGAAGGCCCGATTGTCTTTGAGGTATCCGCTTTCGGTGGCTTTAAAGGCGCTAAAGAAGGTATTGGTATTGATGCCGCCGCCCTATATGCAGACTACGTAATAAAGGCGCTGAGTTAATGCAGACCGCAAAACAGTTCGCTGAAAATATATTATCAGATGTTGAGTTACAGCCCGGCTGCTTGATGCTCGATCTTGACGGTTACCAACTTGCTATACGTTCCAACTCAACGGTATTAATCAATCGGTTGTCAGGTTATTTCAGGCATGTGGTTTCACTTCAGGAGCCTGATTCAAAAACATCTACGGATGAAGTCATCTGTGTAGAGGCCCCGGTATACGATGCGGGCGTCGAATTCACAGACTGGAAACGCGAACCGGGAAAAACCGGCCGTAAAGATGCCTATCACGACCTTGTCGATGCCCGCCTGGTGCTAAAGGTGAGAACCGGCATGTTGTTTTTGCAGCATGAAACCCATCGTCTTGTAATCGGTCCCTGCAACGAATATGACAACCAGGTGATTAACTTTATCAATGCACAATACATGAACTGGCTGCAGCAACACGGTGCCTTGATCTGTCATGCGTCTGCGTTGGTTTTGAATAAACGTTGTATGGCTATTGCCGGTTTTTCCGGTGGTGGCAAGTCCACCCTGATGCTGCACATGCTCGAAGATGATGCCGTCAAGTACCTGACCAATGACCGCCTGTTCCTTAGTCATTCCAGTGATGGCATCATGGCCACCGGTATACCGAAGCTGCCACGAGTTAACCCGGGAACAATTATCAACAACGAACGTTTAAAACCAATGTTGGGTCAACAGCGTATTGAAGAATTGCAGGCTATGCCAAAGGAAGTGTTATGGCATCTTGAAGAAAAATATGATGTCGATGTAACGTCAGTCTATGGAGATGAAAAAATTCTGACCCATGAATTAATGGATACGTTGCTGATTCTCAACTGGTCTTTTGATTCAGAAGAAACCTGTCGGATTCAGCCGGTCGATATCCGTGAACGTGCCGAACTGCTGGAAGCGGTAATGAAATCTCCCGGGCCTTTTTACCAGTTTGCAGATCATTCTTTTTATCAGGATGATATGCGACAGGACCCGCAGGTTTATCTCGAGTATTTGAATGGAATCAGGGTGCTTGAAGCAACCGGTAAGGTTGATTTTGACAGGGCAATACACTATTGCCATGAATATCTTTCAGATGACAAAAATTAACGATGCGTGAATTATTGATATACCGTCATGGGCATGCGCACCATGAAGGCTACCAGCAAGATATAGAACGCGAACTGCGTGATAAGGGTAAAAGAAATGCTCAACGCATTGGTATCTGGCTGGCCAGAAATAAGCTGTTGCCTGATTACGTGCTGGCGTCGCCGGCTGTCAGGGCTCGTCGAACCGCTGAAAAAACATTAAAAACAGCAGGCATGTCCGCCGGCCAGATCATTATTGAGCCTTCCATCTACCAGGCAGAGCTTGATGACCTGGTTTACCTGATAAAATCACTGCCCGAAAAAGTTAACCGGGTAATGCTGGTTGGTCATAATCCTTCACTCGAAGATCTGCTTTTATACCTATGTGGGGATGCGGTACCCAGAAACAGGAAAGGCAATATTCTCTCTCCTGCTGCGCTCGCCTGGTTACAGCTTGACCTGGATTGGGCCGATGTGGAGACCAAAACTGTCAGGATAAAAACCACCGTCTATCCCAGAACACTGCCACGCCTGTTTCCATTCCCTGGTATTCATGATGAAGAATGCCGTATACGTCCGGCATACTATTACCGGCAGTCATCCGTTGTGCCTTACCGGGTCATCAAAGGGGGCATAGAAGTACTGATTATCACCTCAAGTAAAAACCATCACTGGGTGATACCCAAGGGGATCCACGATCCGGGGCTTTCAGCACAGGAGTCTGCAGCCAAGGAAGCTTTTGAGGAGGCCGGAGCCAATGGTGACGTGATGGAAGACTTACTGGGTGAGTACCGTTATCCAAAATGGGATGCGCATTGTGATGTTAAGGTATATCCAATGCGTGTAGATAAATTAACCAGTCAGGACAAATGGCAGGAGAGCCACCGTCAGAGACGTTGGGTCAGTATTGATGAAGCCATGCAACAGGTTAAAAACCCGGATGTCAGTCGCATGATTTCATTACTGCCTGCCTACCTTGAGAAACATGCATGATGGCCAGGTGGATGGCAATATTAATTCGTCATGGTGATTACCATCAGTTAGATGGCGCCCCCAGTGCCCACCAGCCATTTGCGCTAAACATCAAGGGTAAGCAGCAGGCGATTGACTGCGTTGATCGTATCCGTAATTTACTCGATGAAAACCAGTGGCACTTGAGTCCGGTGATACACAGTTCCAACCTCTTAAGGGCATGGCAGACTGCATCCATTATCCGTCAGGGTCTGCCGGAAATCACCCATTTGGAAGGTTACGATGAGCTGGCTGAGCGCGGTCTTGGCAGCGCAGCGAATCTTACTGTTGCGCAAATTGAAAAGGTGCTCAAGGAAGATCCGCGCTTTGAGGACCCGCCCTCGGATTGGAAAAGCAACAGCCGCTACTGCTTGCCATTACAGGGAGCCGAATCCCTAATTGATGCAGGCAAGCGGGTAGCAGATCATATTAAAAATACTCTGGGCAGCGAGGATAAACTAGAACAGGATACCGCCCAGATTTTTGTCGGACATGGTGCTGCTATGCGGCATGCGGCCTACCATCTGGGTGTGTTGAATTTTGATGAGATCAAGAAATTCAGTATGTACCATGCTACGCCCTTAGTGTTCATAGTAGAAAATGGTCTATGGCGTCATGTAGCAGGACATTGGAAAGTTCGCCGGCAAAATTCCCGGGAACTGGACTGATGAAGAGCGTCAAGGTTTATGCTTCTGTGCCCCATTACCACGGTAAGCGGTTTCTCAGGGCTCGACTGCCTGAAAAGGTTCGTGACTGGTCACATGGACGATTCAGGTCCGTCACTGATGACGGTGATGGCTACATCAAGCTGGTCAAAATGCTGGACAGGCTCAATGAAGAGAAAGCCTGGCGCTGGCCTAAAAAGCGGCATTATTTTTTTAGCGATTTACATGCCGATGCATTGGCGTTTGCCGATTCCCTGGTGGCATCCGGTGGCGTCAAACGCACTGGCCCCGGACCGATGGAGTTTGAACTTTCCAAACAAGGCCGACATTCAATATTCGTCATAGGTGGCGACTGTTTTGACAAGGGACCCAGTGCACTGGACTTGCTGAGTACCATACATTATCTGATTGGCCTGGGGGCTGATGTTGAAATTCTTGCCGGTAATCATGATATCAGGGTGATGCTCGGTATGGCCGCGGTGGACGCCAAAAAAGATCGTTTCAATGAACATTTTTTCATTCGAACCGGGCAAAAAATTATTCCTCTGTTAAAGGAAATCAGCCAGCGG
>JARRJW010000201.1:0-4027 GCA_037388785.1 Gammaproteobacteria bacterium | reverse complement strand
TTCCAGTTGATCTCGTTCCGGGTCAAATTTGACCTTTGCATCCAGGTCACCGCCATAGTGTTCCGGACTTATATCATTCCCGCCACCAATAATCAGCGCAGCCAGTGGCTGGCCGCTTGGAGCATGGCGAGTACTGATACGTTCTGCAACGGCGCCAGCAAGCCATAATGCCAGTCGAGTGCACCACCCACTGGGTGCCCAACGCCTGCTGTTACCGGTTACACCAATGCGTGGTCTTTCAGCCATTTGTCGATAAACCTGACCCAATCATTGCGACTGACACCTAGAATAGGGCGGTCAGCCGCTAAAAAATTTTTAGAAAGACTGTCGAGATCCTCTTTTCTGGCAGCCAGCTGCTCGATGACACACCAGGTATTCCAAGACCCTGCCAATGACCAATCATCGTGTTCAATATGGCAATTAGGCAGTCGATAATGAAAAGTAGGACGTGCCTTGATCTTAGGATCACGCACTGCAGCCATTACCCGGTCAGCATCTATTTCGGCCAACATCGGCAGCAGGTCGAGTGCGCGGTTACGCGTTGCATTATATTCAAGATAATCGTTGAAAATTTCGTCAATACCTGACTCGGTTTTTGACAGTACCCGCTTCAGGTAAGCTTCCGGATACAGGTCGACATACGGGCTGACCTTGCGAGCGACATCAACCTCATGTTTGTCGACCAGCCACCATTGCAGAATAGCGAAGGCCCTTAGGTAAGAAAACAGGGTATCGCCATCAAGGCGGGGAATTTCTGCGTTAATGTGTACGCCATAGGCAGCGATCAGTGATTCTTCTGTACCCACAGCCCCGGCATCACGAAGTGCTTTAACCATAGGTAACAGTACTGGAAGTTCCATTACCGGAATTGGTGGACAGATAACCTCCACAGGCACCAACAAGGCTGCAACCTGGCTCAGTGGCTCGAGCCACTCTTTACCGTTTTCACCCCGCTCACTTCCACTTGCCTTTTGTTTAAGGTAATCCCAATCCAGCTCGATAGTGAATTTTCCATTAGATGCTGTTTTGATAACCCTTTCAGCAGAAGATTGTGACTCAAGCTTTCCTTCAAATGCAGATTGCAAAGCTTCTGCTGCCTCATCAAGTGATATGCCGGAAAATTCCAGCTCGAATCCTACTCTACGAGGGCTGCCATCCTGTTTGTTGGGTTCAGGGGGTAAATTGAATGGATTGTCATGATGCGACATAAAATCGTCCACTAACTAAATCAGTAAATTACTGTTTTATAATATATTTTCCGAGAATCTAATTCTCGTTTATTTTTGCATTCTTGACCAATATCAAGAAACCCTTGTTTTTTTGTGCCTATTATTTCCCTATGTGAAAAATCAAGATGCTCTTCGATTTATAAAAATATTAATGCTTGAACTTCGCAGACCCTGATCAAAACAGTAATCAAGTTGGACTATTAGTACAAACAAGGGAGAAAAACATGAAGAAATGGTGGCTTATAGGGCTTGGCGCAGCGCTGCTGCTGGCCCATGGATTTGCAATGGCGGCGGTCAAACAACCTCCTGCAGAAATGTCGGAAGAGACAAAAGCGTGTGTACATTGTCATAAGAAAAACAATCCTGGCATCGTCCAACAGTGGGGTTCCAGCAAGCATTATGGGGCGAATGTGGGTTGTTACGAGTGCCATGCAGCTGATCCCAAAGATCCGGACGCATACATTCATGATGAAAAGAAAGTAAAGAAGCATATTTCCATCATTGTATCGCCAAAAGACTGTGCAAATTGCCACGCAAAAGCTGCAAAGGAGATGACTGAGTCCCATCACGCCAAAGGCGGGCGTATTATCGGTTCTCTTGATAATCTACTGGCAGAGGTGATCGAGGGTAATAACTCACTTAAAACGCCAGCCTTCCCGGACGGCGTTTCCCCGGCTGCGGTAAGTGGTTGCTGGCAATGCCATGGTTCTCAGGTCAAAGTGATAGGAGACGGTAAACTTGATCCGGCTACATGGCCAAATACCGGTATCGGCCGTATCAACCCGGATGGTTCAGAAGGTGCCTGTTCGGCCTGTCATTCACGTCACAAGTTCTCAGTGGCCCAGGCGCGTAATCCCGAAAATTGCGGTAAGTGTCATATGGGACCTGACCATCCTCAGATTGAAATCTACGAGGAATCCAAGCACGGTATCGCTTTTCACGCTAACAAGGATGAAATGAACCTTGACTCATCCAAATGGATTGTTGGTGAAGACTATACGGCTGCGCCAACCTGTGCGACCTGCCACATGAGTGCAACCAAGAAACAGGATGTCACCCATGACGTTGGTAATCGTATATCGTGGAACAACCGTCCACCAGTTTCTATCCGCCCGGAAGTTTCAGACCAGAAATACGGTCTGAAGAGTGCATCGATTAAGTGGGAAGAACGCCGTGACAACATGAAAGATGTCTGCAGTGCCTGTCACAGTGAAAACTGGATCGAGAATTTTTATACCCAGTACGACGCACTCGTCAATCTTTATAACGAGAAGTATGCCAAGCCTGGCCTTGCTTTGATGGATGCGGCCAAACCTTTGCTGAAACCATCCAAGTTCTCAAACAAGATAGACTGGACCTGGTTTGAACTATGGCACCATGAAGGTCGTCGTGCACGTCATGCTGCCTCCATGATGGGACCTGACTATACGCACTGGCATGGCACATATGACCTTGCCAAGCACTGGTACTCCAAGTTTGTACCGCAATTGGAAGAGCTAATTGCCAAAGGCAAGAAAGAAGGCGGTGAAAAAGCAAAAGCTGCTGAAAAACTGCAAAAAGCACTGGATGGCATGCTGAACTCGGATGATCACAAGTGGTACCTTGATAAGTTGACTGATGCGCAGAAAAAAATGCGCAAAGCTGCAGTAGCGCGCTTTAAAGACCAGATGGAAGGTAAAGTAGGTACCAATAAATAGCCTAAACTCCAACACGCTGAGTAAGCGTAGCTGCCTCGGGATCCGGGTAATCCCGGGGCTTTTTTATTTTCAGACCTTAAGGAAAAAACATGAAACCGATCTCGAAAATAATGCCAATTTTTATATTGATGCTTTTGTTGGCCATTGCATCTGTTGCAATGGCAACGGGTAATCAGACCACAGAGGCTGCCAAAATCACAACGGCTATGGATCTTTATTCTCAAGCCGCAAATATGCAAGTGAATACGCCCAAAAAAACAGAGTTGTTAAACCGTGCTGAATCAATTCTGTCTGGTGTGATAGAAAAAAATCCACAATCATTGGATGCTCATCGAAAGCTGATGGGTGTATATCTGCAAAAACGTGATTACCGTAAAGCAACTGAAACTTTGCAGAATGCCATCTCGATTTCAGCCGAAGACCCGAAACTTTTTATTGCACTCGCAATTTTGTATGAGCACCAGGGGGCCTATGAATACGCTCTTCCGGTCCTGGAGCAAGCCTTGGCACTGGCACCCAATAACCAGCTGGCGCAGGAATACAAAACTTCAATACAACAGAAGATAGACATGCAACGTGTAGCGATGGATTCAGCGCATTCCAATTAAACGTTGATTTTCGCTATCATATACATATACCGGAGGACGTTTAACTCCGGTATTTGTGTTTAATCTAGAGAGAGGCTCCCAGATTGCTTAAAAGTTCGCGCTGCTTAAACCTGATTGTTGCATTCATATTATTACTTTGCTTTGCCCAAGTTTATGCAGATGAGGATTCTCTAAAACAGCGGCTTATAGAGCTCGAAGCCCGGGTACAAAAGCTGGAGCAATTACTGGAAGAAAAATTTGCTGATGATCGCTGGAAAGACCCGATTCTGTGGAGTCGAGTCAGACCGGGAATGAGCGAAAATGATGTGCGCAAGTTACTAGGTGAACCGGCCAGAGTGGAGCAGGCTATTTTTACGACCTGGTATTACCATAAAACTTCCATAGACCATTCGCATGTTTGGTTTGATGAAGGAAAGGTATTAGGATTTGAAGGACTTGACAGGTAGTCAGGCGAAAGAGGTTCTACTATATTTTTATTGTTGGGAAATAGAAA
>JARRJW010000200.1:0-4034 GCA_037388785.1 Gammaproteobacteria bacterium | reverse complement strand
TTATGGAGGCCTTCGACCAGCCCTGGAAGGAGGAACTGGAAGGTGCTGTCGGTGCTTACTGGGGAGTCTACAACATTGATCGGCAGCCAAAATTTGAATTTCATTCACCCATAGTGGAAATTCCACAATGGCATTTACTGGCAGCAGCCTCGGTGTTGGTTGCTGTAATCACTTTGCTGGTGTTGTTTATCGATAGTGAAACGCTCAGTCATAAAGGAAGAGGCTTTTTAGGTCTTATGGCATTCGCGGCTGCCACCCTGATTGTATGGATAGTGTACGACTATTCGCAGCAATACCAGAACTGGCTGAGTGCCATTGTCGGTTTGCTGTTACTTATCGGTGTTGTTGGCGTGATGATAGTTTTGCTGATTGAAGCACACGAATGGGCAGAAGCTATTTGGGTGCGTCAAAGGCGACGTGTCGTGGAGCCAATGAAGACACAGGAAGATCTTGCTTTGCCCTTTGTCTCTATTCATGTGCCTGCTTACAATGAGCCACCATCAATGATGATCGAAACCCTGGATGCCTTGTCCCGTCTTGATTATCCATATTTTGAAGTTGTCGTGGTCGATAACAACACAAAAGACAATGCTGTCTGGCAACCCGTCAAGGCACATTGTGAACAGTTGGGTGAACGATTTCGTTTCTTTCACGTAAATCCCCTCAAGGGATTCAAGGCTGGTGCGCTTAACTATGCTTTGCAGCAGACAAACCCTGAAGCGCAGATCATTGCAGTTATTGACAGCGACTATATTGTCGAGCCTTGCTGGTTGAGGCAACTGGCACCACATTTTACTGATCCTGAAATTGCAATAGTGCAGGCCCCGCAGGATTATCGTGATGATAGTGAAAATGCTTTCAAGGCAATGTGTTATGCCGAATATCGTGGCTTTTTCCATATAGGTATGGTCACACGTAATGAACGAAATGCCATTATTCAACACGGTACCATGACAATGGTTCGTCGTAGCGTACTTGAACAGGTCGGTAGTTGGGGTGAGAGCACGATCACAGAAGATGCCGAGCTGGGGTTGCGTATCTTTGAGCATGGACATAAAGCAGGTTATACGCCACGAAGTTATGGTCGAGGTGTTATGCCAGATACTTTTATCGACTACAAAAAACAGCGCTATCGATGGGCTTTTGGTGCAATGCAAATCTTGCGTGAACACGCTGGAGCATTACTAGGTTGGAACCGCACTAAGCTGGTGGCAGGCCAACGTTACCATTTTGTAGCGGGTTGGCTGCCCTGGATAGCAGATGGGTTTAATTTTATATTCAACTTAGCGGCTATTGCCTGGTCATTAGCCATGCTCTTTTGGCCGCAAGAAATCGATGCGCCGCAGATAATATTTTCTGCTGTACCCTTAATATTTTTTGGCTTCAAAATGATCAAGATGTTCTACCTGTATGGTGGTGCAGTTCGAACTTCATTAAGGCCCGCCATATCGGCTGCCATTGCAGGACTGGCCTTATCACACACCATTGCGCGTGCTGTCATGTCAGGGCTTATAATTGGGCGGAAAATTGCTTTTTATCGTACTCCAAAGCAAACTACCAAGGCTGCATTATGGAGAGTTTTGGTTGATGCCAGAGAAGAGACTTTCCTTGTCGCCATCTTGATAGGCCTGATTATAGCAATAGTCAATCAGGTTGGTCTTGATTCACATGAAACACTGATGTGGGTAATTGTGCTAGCCGTACAGGCTATTCCTTATGCATGTGCCTTGCTGATGTCGTTGATTAGCAGCCTGCCGCAATTGCCTGCAGATCTCGCAGGAATAATGAAAAAAGCAGAAAAAAGCTGTTAGACGTAATTTCTTTAATCGTCTGAGAGAAGTTATCAGGATATAGAGTCATCCTGGTTTTCTGAAAATATGACGGCTTTTCATGATGCCCCGCCGCATCAAAACACGACGTGAAATAGCGAACTCATTGAGGCTAATTCCGGCATATGTATTTTGCAGGGCATTATTTGTCGAACCAGTAATAAGAGAATGCTGGTTAATTTTTTTACATAAACTGTACGGTTGTTCGAAATTACGTATCGTAGTCAAGACTGACTAAAATCTTATTTAATTTAGTTTGTTCAGTCTGTGAGCCGGTTTCACGTAATAGTGCTGCATTTTTTTCTATTTCAGCGAGTTCTTTTAATTTAATATTTTCAATATACAGATTATTACAGGCTGTGACTTTAGTCTTGATAATATTTAAATGTTTTTGAATGTCATCCATGTTGCGAACCCAGGCCTCTATAAAATGACCTTCCTTGGTGTTAATTTTTACCGGTGGATCGATTTGTTTTCCTAATTTATTAAAATCATCGCACCATTCTTTCGGGGCTTTATCTGAGAGCATAAAAAAGATATCTATATATGGCTCTTTTCGGATTCTCGGTGGTCGTTTAGTGTCCAGCCCGACAATTTTAAGACTGAGAATATTCTCCAAAGAAATAACTCCAAATTAATAACGTAAAGTGATCGATAGTTGAATTATTTGACCATGCTTCATTAATATTCTGGCACAGCTCAAATAATGCTCTGGCATCGCAATATAAGATATGACGATTGTCGGATTAAAAAAATGACCGGGTAAACTTAATTTGATTGTTTTTATTTTAGTTCGGGAAAACCAAGCTCTGGCACCTAAGTCAATGCCAGTGTTTTTATATATTTTTCGATATATGGATATTAGCCAAACGACGCCCTTGAGTGACTACTCCCTGATTGAAAAGCATGTTCAGGTGAATTGAACCTCCTAGCTTCAAAAAATGTTGATTCAGTGCTTCCAACATTTGAAATTCATTCAATTGCTCACCATTCCAAAGATAGTGACTGCGAAGAAATGAAATAACTGCCCAGTGATCATCATTTAGATCGATACCTTCAAGTTTTGCAAGTTCTTGAGATTTACTGCGATTCCAGCATTGTGCATCCAGGTCAGATAATCGGCTTGAAAATTTACTGCCGGATATTTCGTGGTCGCTAAAGGATAGGGACTGTTGATTCATAATATGCCTCCTGTTGTACGTCTGGTCGGAATAACCAGGAAACGAGGTCAGGAATGGGATAGCTTACTCTTTATCTCAGTAATAGCTATCTATTTGAAAGGGGGTTTTTAATTTGGAGTGAATTGAAATCGACCCGATCGGGATTTTCTGGATTTGCGCTTTTTAACAACAAAATACCGACCAGTGACCTGAAGGCATCATCGCTAGCTATACCAGCCTGCAAATCCGGGTGTCAGGAAAGTTTAGGGGACTAGAAATTGGCTGTTACAAAAACTGAAGGGCCATCAAAAGTCATTTTGGCTGACCAGTCCAGTATGTCCTGATCTTTTTCTATCTCAAAATCCACATAGCGGTAAAGAACACCCAGGCCAAAATTATCAAAAGCCTGGTACTGAAGAGAAACCGAGGCATTAGTCATGGTTCCCTCATATTCGTCAATAGACATGTCCAGCCAGTCTGCCCGGCCCATGAGTAACCATTTATCAGAAAAAGCATATGCTCCATAAATGCCTATGTTCGGGAGCGGAGCTGTGCCGGAGGCAGTGGCTGATCCAATCCCGGGTTCGGAAATTGAAAGCTCGAGATCAGCTACATGAAAACCGATGCCGGCACCTAGTTCATAGTTATCTTCTTTAAGAAAGTTATAGCCATAGAAAAGCCGGTAAACATCAAAATCTTCTTTGGTAGTTATATTTGCATTGATTGGAAAGGTTTCATCTCCCCAATCAATTACTTTGTCAATAGCGTAATCTGCATCATTACTCCAGCCAAAGTATTCAAACTGAAGCTGGTGATTGTTGAATGGTCGCCAGGTAATATTCGCGGCAGGTATAGTCTTGTCATTTTCCATGCCAAGATCTCGCTTGAAATTAAGCAGGTCACCGCTACCGTCTACACCGTATTTGGCTTTCACTTCATGATCGGCTGAAAAGCCGCCAATACCAATGGAAAATGAATCAGAAAGCAGTGGGTGAATGCCTGTGATTTTCTCAGCTAAAGTGTGCGAAGATAACAAGGTCAGGTT
>JARRJW010000199.1:0-4036 GCA_037388785.1 Gammaproteobacteria bacterium | reverse complement strand
GCACCCGCATACTGCCCTGCGGCAGCCTTATGGGCCTGTTCATGAGCGCGTACCTCGCGGTCACGCCTTTTCAGTCGCGCAATTTCTGCTAGTTCTTCCTCAGTGTACTGGCCATATTGACGTCCTCCGTCAGAAGAAGGTGTAACAGTATTCTGAAAGAAAGAATTATTCAGCCCAGAATTAGCGAATGAGGAGTTTATTTCCAATTTTTTGCCTGACCATACAACCGGTTTTAAAGCATCATTAACTTTATACCCCTTTATTTTAGCGTTTTGTGGCGTGATAAGAAGGAATATTCTTCATGAATGAAACAATTTGGCTGTAGTTTGGGTCTATTCTTACTGAATTAACTGGATAAAAGATCATGCTGATAAAAAAACCAAGTGCTATTAAATCCTCGGAAATCACCGATTATTCTACCTGGTCAAAGCGTCGCAAATTTTTGAAACAGGCAGCTATGCTGGGCTTGGGAGCTGCTGTGCTACCACCGATGTCAGTCAAGGCTGAAAAAACAATTCCTGGCAAAGGAAAATTCACTGCCTTGAAAAAAACAGCTTTTGGCAAGGACCTGGAATTAACTCCCTACGAAGATGTCACCACATACAACAATTTTTATGAATTCGGCACGGGAAAAGATGATCCGGCCAGAAATGCCCACACACTTAAAACACGGCCATGGACTATTGCGGTTTCCGGTGAATGTGAAAAGCCTGGAATGTTGGATATCGAAGACATTCTTACAGGATTTACCCAGGAGGAACGAATATACCATTTCCGCTGTGTAGAAGCCTGGGCCATGGTGGTTCCCTGGGTAGGCTTTCCTCTGGGCGATCTGCTGAAAAAATTCCAGCCGACCTCGAAGGCCAAATACGTGGTTTTTGAAACCCTGCTGGATAAAAAACAGATGCCGGGCCAGAAAAGGGCTATTCTTGACTGGCCTTATACCGAGGGCCTGAGAATCGATGAAGCCATGCATCCACTGACGATTCTCTCTACCGGGCTATATGGTGAATTTCTACCTAATCAAAATGGTGCGCCGATCAGGTTGGTGGTTCCATGGAAGTACGGCTTTAAAAGTATTAAGTCTATTGTTCGGATTCATTTCAGTGAAACCATCCCTCAGACCACCTGGTCTGACATGGCGCCGGATGAGTATGGCTTTTACTCCAATGTTAATCCCCAGGTCGACCATCCCCGCTGGAGTCAAAAATATCATCGTTTAATCGGTGAGGGTTTGTTCTCGAGAAAACATAAAACGGAAATGTTTAACGGCTATGCGGACCAGGTAGCTTCGCTTTATTCCGGTATGGACCTGAAAAAATATTTTTAAGTATGTTTTCACCTACAACCAGGCAAACCCGTTGGTTGGTTAAACCCCTGGTATTCATGCTCTCCCTGATACCCTTTCTGATTCTAATCTGGCGAGGTTTTCACGATGAGCTTGGGGCTAACCCTGTTGAAACGCTGACCCATGAAACAGGTCTGTGGGGCCTTTATTTTCTCTTAATTACATTGGCAATTACGCCCATTAAGAAACTCAGCGGAATGTTGTGGCTGGTAGGCCTGCGACGTATGTTGGGACTTTTTGCCTTTTTTTATGCCTGTCTGCATTTAACGATTTACACCTGGCTTGATCAGTATTTTCTCTGGGATGCTATTGTTGAGGATATTTTTAAAAGGCCCTATATCACGCTTGGCTTTAGTGCCTGGCTGATGTTATTGCCATTGGCGCTGACTTCTAACCGCTTCAGTATTCGAAAACTTGGTACTAAATGGAAGAGACTTCACAGGCTGGTCTATCCAGCGACTTTGCTGGTCGTTTTTCATTTTATCTGGTTAGTTAAAGCCGATTATGCAGAACCCCTGTTGTATCTGGTTATTCTTACCTTGTTACTGCTTGTACGTTTACCGATAATGTTCCGACAAAAAATACTTCAGCGTTGAAAGTTGATGTGGTCTTAAAAGACAGGAGCAAATATGGTCACTTTGTTTGGAATTCCTAACTGCGATACCATGAAAAAAGCACGTAAATGGCTTGCGGATCAGAATGTTGAATATGATTTTCATGATTACAAAAAAGCGGGTATTGATAAATCGACGTTGCAGCAATGGGAAAAGCAGGTTGGTTGGGAAACACTTTTAAATCGGCGCGGCATGATGTGGCGTAAATTATCAGATGAACAAAAACAGACAATTAATCGGGACAATGCCATCGCCATTATGCTGGAGATACCTTCAATTATCAAAAGACCCGTTTTGGTCAAAGATGAGCAAATCCTGGTAGGGTTTGATGAAAAACAGTATCAATCTCTGTTCGGCTAAACACGGCAGAAAATCGGTTATTTCAGAACCTGAGTTGATGTTAAAATCGTATATCATTTGATTTAATCCGGTTAACCCTTGATGTCGACTACACTAAAACATGCTGTTGAACTGATTCAGCGCGATTCTGTCACCCCTGATGACAAGGGTTGTCAGGCTTACATGATGAGCCAGCTGGATGTTTATGGGTTTAAACATGAGGTCATTCAATCCGGGGATGTGACCAATCTCTGGTCGCGAAAAGGTTGCAGTGGACCACTTTTCTGTTTTGCCGGTCATACCGATGTTGTGCCTGTTGGACCGATTGATCAATGGCAATACCCACCGTTTTCGGCTGAAGTTCATGACGAAATCTTATACGGGCGTGGTGCGGCTGACATGAAAGGCAGCCTTGCTGCAATGTTGACAGCTACTTCAAACTTTCTTGAAAAGCATCCTGATCACAAGGGTTCAATTGCTTTTCTTATAACCAGCGATGAAGAAGGGCCAGCGACCGATGGTACCGTCAAGGTTGTCGAAAAACTCGAAAATCGCAACGAAAAAATTGATTACTGCCTGGTTGGTGAACCTTCTTCGGCAGAAAAACTCGCCGATACCATTAAAAACGGTCGGCGAGGTTCACTGAATGGTGAAATGCGCATTATCGGTAAACAGGGGCATGTCGCTTATCCGCATCTGGCTAAAAACCCGCTGCATCTGTTTGCACCGGTAATGATGCGCCTTTGTGAAGAAAAATGGGATGAAGGTAACCAGTTTTTTCCGCAGACAACTTTTCAGATATCGAACCTGAATGTGGGCACAGGTGCCGAAAATGTGATTCCAGGTGAATTGCATGCGCGATTTAATTTTCGTTTTTCCACAGAGCTTACTGCCGAAAAAATCAAACAAAGAGTGCATGATATTCTGGATGAGGGCGGCTTTGATTATGAATTGCATTGGCGTTTATCCGGTAATCCTTTTCTAACAGAACCGGGCGCCCTGGTTGATGCAGCTATCAAGGCGATTGAAGATGTCAGATCTGTGCAGACAGAGCTTTCCACATCGGGGGGCACATCTGATGGACGCTTTATTGCACCCACAGGTGCCCAGGTACTGGAACTGGGACCGCTCAATGCAACGATTCACCAAATCAATGAATGTGTCGCTATCAGGGATCTTGACGACCTGGCATTGATATACGAAAAAATGCTGGAAAACCTGTTGCTGTGAAACTCGCGCTTTCCCCAAAATTTTTTCCTGTAAACCGTTTTCCAATCAGCATTATTGACCGCTACCTGATCTGGGAAGTTTACAAGACTTTTTTTGCCGTTGCTGTTGTGCTGGTTCTGATTATCTTTTCAAATAATTTTGTCCGTTCGCTGGAAAAAATCATTACCGGACAGATTTCCAATGATGTCCTCTGGCATTTGCTCGGGCTGGATCTTCTGCAAATGATTGGATTGTTGTTACCCCCGGCTTTTTTCTTTGCTGTTTTAATTTCCCTTGGCCGGCTCTACCGGGACAGTGAAATTATAGCGATGCAGACCAGTGGCGTTGGCCCGCTGAATTTATTTCGGGCCTACCTGTTAGCGGCGGTTCCGGTTATCGCGCTGGTCAGTTATCTTGTACTGGTTACGCTGCCCTGGGCCAACCTGTCAATGGTGGAACTCAGAGCAAGCCAGGATCGTGACAAGAGCACGTTTGCATCCATTGAAACCGGTAAGTTTCTCGAATT
>JARRJW010000198.1:0-6346 GCA_037388785.1 Gammaproteobacteria bacterium | reverse complement strand
CAGGGTAATCAGTTGGCATTTCAGCCTGGACTGGCAGAGATAAGAAGATCATTAATGCAAGTTTGCTTAAAGGTGAAGGTGCCATGTCTGCTCCAGCAGGCATTGGGTTAATTGAAAACGGGTTAACTGGTTACTGTCTGTGAAGTTGCATTGAATCAGTATCCGGCTGAATTGAAGTCGAGGCCATCAGGCATTTCGCTCAACCGGGTCACACAGCTTTTGATGGAACCATCTGGCATTAATGCCAGCCAACGGCAACCTGGAGGCTCATCATCCAGGCCAAAGTCATCCTGTTCGGGTGTGAACTGGATGCAGGTTGAAGGAGTTGCCATCATGGGAATGCCGTTTCGGTCTTTATCAAAAACCTGATGGATGTGGCCCCACAGCAGGCCCTTAACATTGTCATATTGGTCAATCACTTTGAACATGTCACTGGCGTTATCGATTAGCATGGTGTCCATCCATTCACTATTAACCGATACCGGGTGATGGTGCATGCAGACCAGCACGTGTTTATCGCGATTATCAGTTAATACGGCTTCCAGCATATCAAGTTCACTTTGTTCAAAATGTCCGCCTTCGCTTTCTAGCAGTGTGGAGTCGAGGAAAGCAAATCCCCAGTTGTTGTGCACGGCAGATGGAATATAGACAACATGTGAATCCTTGAGCGTTTTTTTCATCATTTTGGGCACATCATGATTACCTGGAATACAGTAAACCGGCACCCCGGCTCTTTCCATGATGGACTGATAGCGTTTATAGCCGGCTTCGGAAGCATCATGCACCAGGTCGCCAGTTGACAGGATCAAGTCAACGGGACCGCATTCGTTGGTCATTTTAAGCACTTCATCGAGAGTGAATTGGGTATTCATACCGAGTAACGTGCCATCTGTTTCGGCATAAAGATGAGTGTCAGTGATCTGGAGAACTTTAAGGCTACCTTCCGGTAAATCACTGAATAATTCCCTCACTGTCTGGCAATTATTTTCGTTAACACTCATTAGAAGGTAAAAGATTCCTCGAATATGTTCTTTTTGGGGATGGATTCAAGATCCAATTAAAGCCCGATCAATTCGTTATAAATATTATTCAAACTATAAGGTAGCTATTTTGTTGAATAAAAACAACAAAATGTGCTGTCAAATTACACTAACACCTAAAAAAACACCACCTCCGCTGTCTCAATATGACACCCGGACCCCATGAAGATGGCTGTGAGTTAATCAAATGGCATGCTTTCATGATTTTCGTGCGCCGGTTCTTCTTAAGGAAACTTCCACATTCATGCCAAAAAAATCAGAAATCAGATGAATTACTTGTACAAAGCCAGTCTTGTGACTATGATGATTTCACTGGAAATTGTAGCGATTTATTGATTGGTTTTATCTATTGATATTATTTGAATTAACAATTCCACTAATTAAGAAAACTCATCTATATTTATCATCGTTTCATTAAACCCGAGTTGATCAACTCATTAACAGGAGGAGAAATCTATGTCTCTTAAAGGCAGTAAGACTGAACAAAACCTGAAAGACGCTTTTTCAGGTGAATCTCAAGCCAACCGTCGTTATCTTTACTTCGCAGCGAAAGCTGACGTAGAAGGTTTCAACGATGTTGCAGCAGTTTTCCGTTCTACAGCTGAAGGTGAAACTGGCCACGCTCATGGTCACCTTGAGTATTTAGAAGAAGTCGGTGACCCAGCTACCGGTCTTCCAATTGGCGGAACTGAAGATAACCTGAAAGCATCCATTGCCGGTGAAACTCACGAGTACACTGACATGTATCCAGGTATGGCCAAATCAGCTCGCGACGAAGGTTTCGACGAAATCGCTGACTGGTTTGAAACTCTGGCTAAAGCAGAGCGTTCACACGCTAACCGCTTCCAGAAAGCTCTGGACAGCATGAACGACTAGTTACGTCGTGCCGGGGCTTTATGCCCCGGTTCTTTTTCAAAGACCGCGAATTAAACGGTTTTTGAAAAGGAACCCTTTAACTTTTACCGGAGATAAATATGTCACGCGAAGGTAGTCTGGAAGCGCCTACTAGGCACAAAATCGACTGGAAAAACCCTGAGTACTTCAACGAAGACAAGCTCTTCGAGGAAATGGAACGTGTCTTCGATATTTGTCACGGGTGCCGACGCTGTGTAAGTCTTTGTGAATCTTTCCCGACACTTTTTGATCTGGTTGATGAATCCGACACCATGGAAATGGATGGTGTTGCCAAGGATGATTATTGGAAAGTTGTTGATCACTGCTATCTTTGTGACCTGTGTTTCCTGACTAAATGAAAACGCTGACTGATACCGACAAACTTGGTTCATTGGCGGGTATTCCAGTTGTCAGCGGCATCGTCAACAAGATGAACAAGAACGACACTTTCAGGGGCGTGCTGGAATCAAAATTTGGTGTGCACAAAGATGCTGTAGTGCCAGAGTTCCACAGCAACAAACTCCGTGATCGTATATCCAATGACAGTGGTGATAAAGCTGAACCAGTAGGACCGACTTCAGGTAAAGTTGCCGTTTTTGCTACCTGTTACGGTAATAACAATGATCCTAAAACAGGTGAAGATCTGATCGCGGTTTTTCGCCATAATGATATTCCGGTTCGCATGACTGACAAGGAAAAGTGTTGTGGTATGCCAAAGCTGGAACTCGGTGACCTTGAAGCGGTTGAAGAAGCTAAAAACGTTAATATTCCGGAATTGGCGAAGCTGGTAGATGAGGGCTGGGATATTGTTGCACCGATTCCTTCCTGTGTACTGATGTTCAAGCAGGAGCTGCCTTTAATGTTTCCTGATGACCCGGATGTCATCAAAGTTCAGCAAGCCATATTTGACCCATTCGAATATCTCATGCTTCGTCACAAGCATGGCAAGCTGAAAACTGATTTCAAATCACCTCTGGGTAAAATCTCCTACCAGGTTTCCTGTCACCAGCGAGTGCAGCGTATTGGTAATAAAACGCGTGACTTGCTGCAACTGATTCCTGAAACAGATGTTGATGCTATAGAACGTTGCTCAGGACATGACGGCACTTACGCTGTTAAGAAAGAGTTTCACAAGCATGCGGTTAAAATTGGTCGCCCTGTTGTCAACCGGGTGAAAAAAGACGATCCGGATCACTTCACCAGTGATTGCGTCATGGCTGGTCATCATATCGCCGATGGTTTAACCAAGGCGGGACGTGATACCCAGGCAGAGCATCCTATATCTTTAATCAGACAAGCATATGGTATTTGATTATGAGTGCATTAAGAAAAGACGATTTATTTACCTTAGAAACCTACGCAGAAAAACGTAAAGACTTTCGTGCTGATGTTCTTGATCATAAAAAGAACCGCAAAGTCATGATTGGTCCAAATGCGACCCTGTATTTTGAGGATCGCCTGACCATGCAGTACCAGGTCCAGGAAATGCTGCGCATTGAGAAAATTTTTGAAGCTGAAGGTATCCAGGAAGAGCTCGATGCCTACAATCCGCTCATACCTGACGGTAGTAACTGGAAAGCGACTTTCATGATGGAATATGGTGATGTCGAGGAGCGCAAAGCTGCCCTGGCAAAGCTCGGCGGTATTGAAGACAAGACCTGGGTTCAGGTCGATGGCTTTGACAAGGTTTACGCTATAGCCAATGAAGATCTTGATCGCACTGATGATGAGAAAACTTCGGCTGTCCATTTCATGCGATTTGAATTAACACCTGAAATGTGTGCTGCAGTGAAATCGGGTGCTTCGATTAGTGCTGGCATTGAGCATCCAAACTATACGCACACCGTATCACCGGTGGATCAGAATGTGCGTGACTCATTAGCTGGAGATCTTTCCTGACATTCTTATATTTTGATTGGCTTATCAATTATTGTTGATATGCCAATCATTATTTCTTTTTGGAGAAACATTAACCCCTCCCAGGGGCTTTACAGCAGCATCCTTGCTGCTGAAACTCCAAAAAAACAATTGATCGGCCTATCTAACCACGCCTGGCAAATTTCAAAGTACTTCTGGAAATTTGAGCAACCGTTTTATATTCAGTAACGATGGCTCTAGTGGTAGAAACTACCTTCAGCCCAAATCACGCAGCTTTTCTGGTATTCTCAAAGAATGAGTACACCAACATTCTACTGGCATGATTACGAAACCTGGGGCACATCACCAAAATGGGATCGGGCATCCCAGTTTGCCGGTATAAGAACTGATTGGGAACTGAATGTTATCGGTAAGCCACTGGTGATGTACTGTCAGCCCGCTGACGATATGTTGCCTCACCCAGAAGCCTGTCTGATAACGGGTATAACACCTCAACAAGCCAGGTCTGAAGGCTTGTGTGAAGCTGAATTTTTTCAGGAGGTTAATAAGGCATTCAGCCAGCCCGGTACCTGCGGAGTTGGTTATAACAGCCTGCGCTTTGATGATGAATTTACCCGTTACGGTTTTTACCGAAACTTTATTGACCCTTATGCACGAGAATGGCAAAACGGTAATTCACGCTGGGACCTTATTGATGTTGTCAGACTGACAAGAGCTTTGCGGCCCGAAGGCATTGAATGGCCAGAGCGCGAACCCGGAGTGCCAAGTTTTCGGCTTGAAGTGTTAACCGAAGCGAATGGTATCAGTCATGAGTCAGCCCATGATGCCCTGTCAGATGTTTATGCCACGATTGAAATGGCCAGGCTGATCAAAGACAAACAGCCGCGCCTGTTCGAATTCTGCCTTAACCTGAGAAAAAAGACCGAGGCAGCAAAATATTTAAATAGCATCGAACAGAAACCTGTGCTGCATGTATCGAGAATGATTCCAGCCAGGCTCGGTTGTATCAGTCCTGTTTTACCATTGATGCCTCATCCGACCAATAAAAATTCGGTGATTGTTTACGATTTAAGGCATAACCCGGAGGATCTGTTGCAACTTGATATTGATGCTATCCAGCAGCGCCTGTTTGTTGCATCAGAGGATTTGCCTGAGGGCGTTGAGCGTATAGCGCTGAAGGAAATACATATCAATAAATCACCGGTTCTATCACCGTTAAGTACATTAACTGATGAGGCGGCGGATGAATGGCAGATCGACCAGGTTGCCATGCGGTCGTATGCCGATATGCTTCGTTCTTCAAAACAGCTGCAAAATAAAATCAGGGCAATATTCAGTCAAAATCATTTTCAGCCGGAGACTGATCCGGATGGGATGTTATACGATGGCTTCATTAATAATGGCGATAAAAAACTTTGTGAACAGGTGCTTAATACTTCAGTCGAAGACCTGGGTAGCCTGTCGAATGCGTTTCAGGATCCACGTCTACCTGAGCTGTTGTTTCGATACCGTGCACGAAACTGGCCGGGTTCCTTGACTGTCCAGGAAAAAAGTCGCTGGCAGGCGTTTTGTAGAGACCGCCTCAATGATGTTGATGGAAAAACCGGGATCAATTTGAAAAACTATGGCCAGAAACTGGCTCAGTTGGCTATTGATCCTGAGACGAGTGAGCATGACAAAGCCATCATAGATGCACTGCTGGATTGGCCTGCAGTGATTCAGCCTGGGCAGCCCGAGCAGACTGTTCAGGAAACAAACGACTGAATTTTTTCAGAAAAGTATTATCGGGCCGCCAACCTTATTAAGCTGACTTTCCCTTGTGCAGTGAGGAGGGACAATGATTATTACAGACAGTCAGGTTGCCCTGTCATCTTCACGTCAGGCAACCAGTTATTCACAATTACGTGAATCTTTAACGTTCTGGCAGCGTGGCAGAGAGCCCACTTTTGTAGAAACCGATTCGCGTGGAAATTCAGGTCAGGCTCCTGGGTTGCAAATGCTTGCCCAACAGATACAGGCCCAACGATTAAGACAGAGTTCATCCTTTGATGTGCGTGTCGATATTTCTTCCCGGGCCCGGGAACTCGAAGAGAAACAGTTAACGGCAATTGAAGAAGATGAGCCATTATCGGCAGCTGATAGCAAGCAATCATTAAAAATTGCCCTGATCAGCATGCTCTATGAAAAACTCACGGGCAGAAAACTTGATCTGTTTGATGCATCAGAGCTTGAAAAGAAGCAGAAGCATGTGAAGGACAATGCTGATGAATTGCATCGACTCAAGTCAGGTTCGTCCCGTCGTGCTGAGCAGTCTGCAGGCTGGGGAATGCGTTACGACCGTCAGGAAACCCACTATGAATCTGAGAAGGTAAACTTCAGTGCCGAGGCTTCTGTCAAAACAGCAGATGGCAAGCAGATTGATATTGAGCTTGAACTGAATTTATCACGTGAGTTTGTCTCACAGGAGAGACTGTCAATTCGTGCCGGTGATGCACTTAAAGATCCTTTGGTGATTAACTATGCCGGTAATGCAG
>JARRJW010000197.1:0-4079 GCA_037388785.1 Gammaproteobacteria bacterium | reverse complement strand
GCCGGGGAGCACAACTGATTAATGTTGTACTCGGTGGCCGGCTGCACCAGGATATCCGCCACATGAGAAATCATACCTATAATCGCCCTGGATTATTACCAACCAAGCAGGTAAGTCTTGATCCTGATTCGATGTTAGCCAGCATCTGTGCAAAAGTGCGGCTAAGGGTCAATAGCCTGCACCACCAGGCGATTAAAGACCCGGGAAAAGACATCAGGATTGTCGGTAAGGATCTCGATGGGATTACCCAGGCCGTGGAACACTCGGCAGAGAGTCCCATCATCGGTGTGCAGTGGCACCCTGAATATTTGTTCTACCTGCCATCGCAGTTCGCATTATTCCGTTGGTTGGTAAGCCGGGCTACATGATAACAGCCTACCTCTTACTGTTTGGCTCTGCATTTCTTGCTGCGACCATCTTACCGTTTTATTCTGAGGTAGTACTTTTTGCATTATTAAGTGAAGGTTATAACCCGGTTATACTGGTCATTGTTGCTACTGTTGGCAATACGCTGGGTGCCGTGGTTAACTGGCTGCTTGGCCGATACTTGCTACATTTTCAGGACCGACGCTGGTTCTATTTCAAGCGAGCACAAATTGATAAAGCCCAACGCTGGTTTCAGCGATATGGTTTCTGGTCCCTGTTGATGGCCTGGGCACCGGTAGGAGGTGATGCCCTTACGTTGATTGCAGGCATAATGAAAGTGCGTCTATGGCTTTTTTTATTGCTGGTCGGCACTGGTAAAGCGCTTAGGTATATCTCGGTCTTATACCTGCATACCTGGACATCGATGTGAGAAGCTTTTTAGCAAACCTGTGCAGGGTTTTGCCATGCAGATAATTCGGCTGACAATCAGGTTAAACCAGCCAGGTTAACACAACCAGGGCTTCATACATTTTGATACTGGTGATTAAAATGCCAATCCCCTATAGTCTTAAACCAAAATTGATCGATCAGGTAACGTTATGCAATACACATCCTTGGGGCAAAGTGATTTAAAGGTTTCCCAAATCTGTTTAGGCTCAATGACCTGGGGTGTACAAAACACGCAGGCAGATGCCAATGCCCAGATTGAACTGGCCTTGTCATCGGGTATCAACTTTATTGATACCGCTGAAATGTATGCAATCCCGCCATCGCCGGAAACTTATGGCAAAACCGAGTCCATAATTGGCAACTACCTATCGGCGAACCCCAGCAAGCGTCAGGAAATCATCCTGGCCTCCAAAATTGCCGGAAATGGTCTGCCCTGGATTCGAGACGGCAAGGATATTACCGGCGAGGCAGTGATTGCCTCAGTCGATGCCTCTTTAAAACGACTGCAAACTGATTATATCGATTTATATCAGCTGCATTGGCCCAACCGGCTTTCGCCGCACTTTTCCAAACACTGGCCAGGCATGCTGACGTTCAGTGATGTTAATGCCACCGAGCACACTGCTCAAATGCTGGAAATCCTCCAGGCCTTGGATAGCTGTATTCAGGCTGGCAAAATTCGTTATTGTGGTCTCTCAGATGATACCCCATGGGGTATTAACCAATACTTGCGACTAAGTGAACAACATGACCTGCCACGCATCGTCTCGATTCAGAATGAGTTTAACCTTTTGCATACCAAGGATTGGCCCTACCTAATTGAAAACTGCGTGCATGAAAACGTAGCTTTCTTACCCTGGTCACCATTAGCCGGTGGCTTGCTCACCGGAAAATATTTAAACGGTGCACGACCTGATGGCAGCCGCTTTACCCTGACACAACGCAATGGTCTTTTTCGTGATAATGATCAAGCCAACAATGCGGTTAATGAATTTGTCCAGATCGCCAAAGCAAATCAGATTACCCCGGCGCAGCTTGCTCTTGCCTGGTGTGCCCAGGTCGATGGGGTCAGCTCAACTATTATTGGCGCCACAACCATTGACCAATTATCAGAAAACATCAAAGCGTTTGAGATCCAACTTTCAGAAGCAATGTTAAAAGCTATCGACACGGTATTGCGCCGCTATCCAATGCCATTTTAGCAACATGCCAGATTGACCCGATCCGGATCTCACGTATAAAAACAAATATAGGCTAAGCTTTTATAAGTGGTATAATAATCTCTCTCAGACATTCGCTGTCCAAACACGCCAATAAGCATAGAAAATAATTAAATTTGCTTGAACTTGACTGCCTGATCTGCTTTTCAGCTTTAAAGGTGAAGTCATGCACGTCAAAAACGATTCAAAGTTCATTGAATTATCAAAATTAAAATTTTTATATCCCTTTTCTGTAAAAAGGGTGGCATATACCGTCGATCATTTCTCATATTTGATGCAGATTACTGCAACTTTAAAATATATCCATTAACGCATTGTGTCAGATTTAGCCTCTATCATCGGGGAAAGGATTCGAAAATTACGCAAAAAAATGGATATGTCACAACATGAACTGGCTTTAAGAGCTGGTATAGACCGAAGTTATATGGGAAAGATTGAGCGTGGCGAAATCAATATCACCCTGGAGAAATTTCAACAAATAGCCATAGCTTTAGAAGTTGAACTTATTGATGTTTTAAAGGACGAGTAAACCCTATCGATTAACCCCAGAAGCTTTTGCCTCTTTATTGATAAATAACCAGGTATTAAATTCATGGAAAACCGTTGTAAGTGGATAACAGATCATCAGACTGGTGACCTAATATTTAAATGTCCCAGGAAAAATAAAGAATTTAAAATAATTAGCGAAGTAATATTGGCAACCAGCCATGCTTTAACAGGTTCTGATCAACACAATTTAATCGTAGATAAATTCAAATCTAAATTAACCGATGAATTGGGATGTAAAAGTTGTGACCAGAAATCATCGGATTAACGTCTGATGGTACAAATGATTGCAATTCTTTAATCAATACAGTCCCACTGCATATCCTTTTCAGCAAATACCAGACAAATTTTTAATAACACGATAAGAATTTAACTCCTGAATATTAGTTTTCTCTAATATTTTACTTGCTTTATTAGTTTTTGCTTATATACTAATCACCATTCGTTGCATACAGCAACGCATACTTATTAACATATTTCGGGAGATTCTCATGAAAAAAATTATTGCTATCGCAGCTATCATCGCTTCAGCCCAGGCTTCTGCTTTCTGGAACAATGACAATGGTTCTTACAGCTCTGACGGTCGTTTCGACGGTAACGGTTACGGTTACAGCGATGCCTACGGAAAAGGCGATGCTAACGGTTCTGCTGACATGGACAGCGAATTCAGCATGACTTTCAAAGGTCGTGGACGTGGTGATGCAAAAACCAACTGGGATGGTGCCGCTAACGGTTACCAGAACATGAACAGCAACTTCGACGGTCGTGGTTACGGTTACAACCAACCTTACTACGGTTACGCACCTGTTGCTCCAGTAGCGCCTGCTGCTGAACAAGCTAAATAAGGATATCCTCCATCCTGTTGGAAACCCTGGTCAGCAATGGCCAGGGTTTCTTTTTTTGTAAATTAAGGTTATCCGCATGAATAATAGATTCAGTTGGAAAGTTGAAGATATTCAGAACACTAATAATTTTCTGATTATAAGAGGCTATAAGTTCTGTACGTATACAGTTGATCCTGAATATGTTAATCGCGCATGCTATGCCCTGCCTTCGTCACCTGACAAAATGGATGACTGGGTATATCGACACCTTACTCATACTCAAGCTCAAGAGCTTTACAACTTCATTTTGCAGAAAAGGCAATCTTCTTAAAGTTGGTCAATCGGCCGTTAGCCTTGTTATAAAAAGGCCAGAAAATTGTTCATTCAGAATGAACCTACTGTGAATCCCCGGGAACCTGTTTCCTCTGTTCAAGAGAATAATCCCTGACAATATTTCCGACACGAATTCTATAATCTTCAAACAATTCCTTACGCCCCTTAGATTGAGCAATTCGATGGGCTTCCAGATTTCTCCAGTTTGTTACGGCCTCCTCATTTTCCCAAAAAGAAAGAGACAGTATTTTGTTTGGGTCGACAAGGCTCTGAAATCGCTCGATAGAGATAAACCCTTCAATAAGTGAAAGATGCTGTTTTAACTCACCCGCAATTTCCA
>JARRJW010000196.1:0-5223 GCA_037388785.1 Gammaproteobacteria bacterium | reverse complement strand
GCAGAACCGGAACTGGACCCACCTGATATGTAATCTGGGTTAATGCTGTTTTTACCAGCGCCATAGGGTGAACGTGTTCCAACAAGACCTGTGGCAAACTGATCAAGGTTGGTTTTTCCAACAGGGATGGCTCCAGCCTTGATTAAACAGTCAACAACATAGGCATGTTGTTCTGGCTTATAGGCATAATCCGGACAGGCCGCTGTTGTCGGCAGTCCGGCAAGATCAATATTGTCTTTAATCGCAAAGGGA
The DNA here is from genome assembly GCA_037388785.1 of Gammaproteobacteria bacterium. GTDB lineage: Bacteria > Pseudomonadota > Gammaproteobacteria > Chromatiales > Chromatiaceae > JABDQZ01. The sequence continues at coordinate 4,971 of JARRJW010000196.1, read as the reverse complement.
ATACCGTATAAAGGCTTTGACGCTTCATCAAAGTCTCCCAGTTCATCGAGATAGTGTTGCAGCTGTGTAGATGACAGGTGACTTATCCAGGCATTATGATCATCCTGATCAGCAATGCGCTGCTGTACCAGCTGAATAATATCCTCCGGTGTAAACAGTTTATCCCGGTAACCCTGGTGAAGAGTGTTTATATCCAGGCTGATATTTTTAATATCCATGGTCTTATCCTTGTTCCAGTCTTAAAACGATCAAGGCCTGTCCAGCTGATATAGAACTGCCCTGCTGACAGAGTATTTCTTCAACAACGCCTTTTTCATCCGACTCCAGTGGTATCTCCATTTTCATTGCTTCCAGCACCAGTAATTCCTTTCCTGCCTCAACCTGTTCCCCGGGTTCAACCATAATCTTCCAGACACTGCCAGTTACCGGTGAAGCAATCGCAATACAGCCCTGTGGTATTTCAAAAGGGGCATCACTGGTGGCTACCTCGTCCGGCATGTCCTGTTCATAGTTGGCCTGACCGGCTTCTTCCCAGCGTTGTCTTTCAGCATCAAAGGCAGATTGCTGTCTGTCTTTGAACAATTTGATATCATCAGCATTGGCATTGAGAAACGCCTGATAATCTTTGAGCTTAAGCGTGGTTTCCTCGATTTTCAGGCTCACCCGGCCCAATGGAAAATCCTGACGCCATTGCCTGAGCTCGTCCTGTGAAACTTCGTAAAAATGAATCTGGTCAAAAAAGCGTAACAGCCACTGACGACCTTCTATGAAATCTGCTGTCTGTCGATAACGGTTCCACATCTGCACGGTACGCCCAACAAACTGGTAGCCTCCAGGACCTTCCATGCCATAGACACACATATAAGCTCCGCCAATACCCACGATACCCACGGCATTTTCAGGTGTCCAGGTTCTTGCCGGATTATACTTGGTGGTTACCAAACGATGTCGTGGGTCAACCGGCGTAGCAACCGGCGCACCCAAATAGACATCACCGAGTCCCATCACCAGGTAACTGGCGTTAAAAACAATTTGCTTAACATCTGCTATTGATTCAAGCCCATTGATTCTACGAATGAATTCGATATTACTCGGACACCAGGGTGCATCCGGCCGGACTGACTGCATATATTTTTCTATCGCCAACTGGGTGGAAGGATCATCCCAGGACAATGGCAGATGCACGATTCGGCTGGGCACTTCCATGTCTGCGATTGCCGGTAATTCCTTCTCCGCCTGCAACAGCAAATCAAGCAACTGCTTCTGGCTGATTTGTCGATTATCAAAATGAATTTGCAGGGAACGGATGCCCGGCGTCAGGTCAATCAAACCTGACAGCTGTTTTGCTTCAATCCATTGCATAAGTGCATGCACGCGAAAACGCAGGTTTAAATCAAGTACCTGCGGACCGTATTCAACTAACAGGTTGCTATCACCGGATTGGCGATAACAAACATCAACTTCAAGCCCTGTTTCATCAGCGAGTTTTCTCAGCAATACGGGATTAGCCGTTTTACCAGGAATCAAGCATTGCAAACTGGGCAGCACCTCCGTGCTTAACTGTCTTATGATTGTTTCCTGATGGTTTGCCAGGCTGGCAGCAGCATCAACTGAGATACAGTGGAAACGCACAGTATCACCCGGCTTGAGCTGTCCGGTTTTCCATAAGTCAGCCTGTACAATAGTCGCCGGGCAGACAAACCCTCCCAGGCTCGGACCATCCGGCCCCAGTATGATTGGCATATCACCGGTAAAATCGATGGCGCCAATAGCATAGGCATTATCGTGAATATTTGAAGGGTGCAGTCCCGCTTCACCACCATCGGTTCTTGCCCATTCCGGCTTCGGTCCGATCAGCCTGTCACCGGTGCGACTGGAGTTATAGTGTACTTCGTAATCACTTGAAAACAGTGTCGCGACATCATTGTCAGTAAAAAAATCTGGAGCGCCATGCGGTCCATACATGACATTGATATCCCAGTGATTGGAATAAACAGGAACCATGTCGATTGAAAGTGACTGGCAGTTCTCCAGCTTACCTGCACTATCATAAAGACGTAACACATCACCAACCTGCAGTGCCCGGCCCGCATGGCCACCAAATTGTCCCAGTGTAAAGGTGGTGCGACTGCCCATGTATAGCGGAATATCAAACCCGCCTTTAACAGCTAAATAGGTTCGATTACCCTGGCCTTCAATGGTTCGCAATTTCAGGGTACTGCCAGCCTTGACCGGAATGGCCTGCCAGTAATCAATCTCCTCACCATCAAGCATGGCTTTCATTTTTGCACCAGTCAGCGCAATAACAGTATCGCTATTAAACTTCAGTGTCGGTCCTGTGACTGTCATTTCCAGTCCGGCCGCATCTTCAGCATTTCCAAGGATGCTGTTAGCCAAGCGAAAAGCCAGAGAGTCCATTGGCCCGGAAGGTGGCACGCCAATATCCCAGTAACCGGTACGCCCCGGGTAATCAACGATAAAACTTTGCGTGCCAGGTGACGTAACATCAATGGTTAATGGTGCAAACTTAAATCCATCCAGGTAGCGGGTAAAATGTTCGGCTTTTACAAACACCGGGTCTTTGATAATACTGTCAAGATACTGAAGATTAGTTTCTATGCCATAAAGGCGACTTTCGTTTAAAGCAGCGGTTAATTTTTCCCTGACCTTATCCCTGTTTCGGTCATGCGCGATCACCTTGGCGAGCATTGGATCGTAAAAGGCAGATACCTCGCTGCCCTGCTCAACCCAGGTATCGATGCGAACGCTTTCAGGAAAACTGACCGATGAAAGCAGGCCGGCACAAGGCTGAAACCGTTTGCCAGGATCCTCGGCATAAATACGCACCTGCATGGCATGGCCATCCGGCTGATGATGATAGTCAGCCAGATAATCATTTTCACCAGCAGCTGTTTTGATCATCCATTCAACCAGATCAACACCGGTAACCATTTCGGTCACGCCATGTTCGACCTGTAAGCGGGTATTCACTTCCAGGAAGTAAAATTCATGAGTCAAGGTATCGTAGACATATTCAACCGTTCCGGCAGAGCGATATTTCACTGCAGCGCCCAAACTGACCGCCGCAGTCATCAAGCGCTGTCGCAATTCATCTGATATGCCAGGCGCTGGTGTTTCCTCGATGACTTTCTGGTTACGACGCTGAACGGAACAATCACGTTCACCCAGCGCAACCACGTTACCTTCACCATCGCCAAAAATTTGCACTTCAATATGACGTGCTTTCTCGACATACTTTTCCAGAAAAATACCGCCCTGGCTGAAGTTGCTTCGCGCTAAACGTTCCACGCTGTGAAAGGCATCGGTCAATTCCGTTTCACTCCAGCATAACTGCATGCCAATGCCACCGCCGCCCGCCGTGCTCTTCAGCATCACCGGATAACCAATTTCATTAGCTTCTTGTTGCGCATGAGCCAGGTCATCAAGAAGTCCCGTGCCTGGTAAAAGCGGCACATTGTTATCGCGCGCGAGAGACCTTGCTGTATGTTTAAGACCGAAGTCTCTCATTTGCCCGGGCGTTGGACCTATAAAGGCGATATTGTGTTTTTCACAGGCCTCGGCAAACTCAGCATTCTCACTGAGAAAACCATAGCCGGGATGAATAGCTTCTGCGCCATGAGCTAGCGCAATGCTTAGTATCTTTTCAGTATCAAGGTATGACTCTGAAGCCGGACCCGGGCCAATACATTGCGCTTCATCAGCCTGTGAAACATGCAGCGATGCAACATCAGCCTCTGAATAAACCGCCAGGGACTGGATGCCCATTTTTTTCAGTGTGCGAATTATACGGCAGGCTATGGCACCACGATTGGCAATTAACACTTTTTTAAACATAGGATAAGACGTATTGCGGGCAGGTCGTCCTGCCGTTAATCACACATCACCGGGTCGTCCCGATGAGGGTTTTACTCGTTCCAGATCAATACTTCAATTGGTGTTGGGTTATATGCATTACAGGGATTGTTCAACTGTGGACAATTCGATATCAAAACAATTACATCCATGGCCGCTTTCAGTTCAACATACTTTCCGGGCGATGAAATACCATCTTCAAATGTCAGACCACCTTCAGCGGTTACCGGCACATTCATGAAAAAATTGATATTGTGGGTAATGTCACGCTTATTCATACCAAACTGTTCATTCTCTGCAATTGCCAGCATCCAGCTGTCACGACAGGCGTGCATACATTTCTTTTCCAGCGCATAACGCACGGTATTACTTTCGGTGGCACAGGCACCACCAATAGTGTCATGTCGCCCACAGGTATCAGCAACAATCTCAAGCATGAGGTTCATTTCATTGGAAAGCAGTTTTGTCCCGGTTGTCAGGTAAACATTGCCCTGTTCGCGGATAGTATCAATTGCACTATAGCGCTCACCTGGATCATTGGCATTGTAAAAAAGTGTATCTGCAGCCTGGTTACCTTCCAAATCAAGAATACGCACGGTCTGGCCTGCCTTAACAACCTGCATATAATAATCACCGGCAGGTACAACCTGACGATCAACAGCATTTTCAGGCTTTAAGGTACTTGCTTTAATCATGACAACACCCCGCACCTAAGTGGAAAATTTCGTTGTTTTTGAAGCCGCGCTGGTTTTCCGGTCTGAAATTCATACAAAAATCATCGGCCTGCACCTCAGCGGATTGGCGTATTTCGTATTGAACCGGTTTTTGTGGATAATCTGAAGCAGGATTCAAAGGATGGGGACAGGTATGCAGTAAAACCAGCGTATCCATTTCAAAACGCAGCTCAATATAATCTCCGGCTTTACTGTTATTTTCCAGGTATTTTAGATTGCCGTTTTCATCTGCAGTAACAGCACTGAACAGATTTAAATTTGCAGCCATATCTTTTCGGCCGAGGCCATGCTTGGCCAGTTCAACCAGGAAACTGTCATAACCATTCTGGTTCCAGTCATTGTGGAAATCCTGGTAGGTTTTTTC
>JARRJW010000195.1:0-4092 GCA_037388785.1 Gammaproteobacteria bacterium | reverse complement strand
TTTTACCCGGGGTTGATCGAAAGCTTTCAGGAATTTGCTCAAGCCCTGGGGACTTCTGGCTTAACTACTCTGCATAAAGGCGGTGCGGTTATGAATGGTTGCTGGGTTCTGGAAAATACACCGGCCTGTTATTTTAAACGGCCAAAACCAGAGCAGGGTGGTGGCAGTTTATGGGATTTTGCTGCGATTGCCTGCCTGTTTAATGAAACAGGTGGAGTTGCGACTGATTTTTACGGGAAGCCAATTAATCTGAATCAGGCCGAGACAACTTTCATGAATGAAAAAGGTGTTATTTTTACTAGCCATCCGCAATTGGCTGAAACTATTCATCAATTAAAATTCAATTGAATTGTGCCAATTTGGTTACGGCTTGATTCTGGCTGGATTTTGTTGAAAGAAATGTCTTTGCATAACATTATCTTAACGTTGATTTTTCGGGAACAAACATGAAATTTAAACAGTTTATAAAATCCACGCTGTTTGGTGGTCTGGTAGTGATATTGCCCATTACCATTATTGCATTTTTCATTAAGTGGATTTTTCAATTAATTACAGACCTGATTCAGCCACTGACAAACTATGCACTGAAAACATACTTCGTGCCGGAATATGTCGCTGATATCGTCATCGTTGGCCTGATTATACTGGTCTGCTTTGTTGTTGGGCTAGTGGTTCAGACATCCATCGGTAATTTTTTGCACAGAATTTTTGACGATGTTTTTCAAAAAATTGCGCCTGGTTACAGAATGGTTAAAGAAGTTGTTCTACAGGTGTTTGGCAGCAGTGATGCCTCGCCATTTTCTGATGGCGCACTAGCCCGGGTACAGCTTTTTGGTGTGGACTGTCCCACGCAAGTGACCGCACTCATTACTGACCGGCATGCTGATGGCAGTTATACCATTTTTATGGCAACCGGACCGAATCCAACATCAGGCAATATTTTTCATGTTGCTGCAGAACAGGTCACTCTGTGTCCCGAAATACCACTTGATTCGGCAATGCGAACCATCATTGCCTGCGGTGCAGGTTCGGCTGAATTGTTTGCCAAAACGCAACTAAAATCAGACTGATTGTACTATGCTTATTGGCAGCTCATAAAAATTATCTCTGCTGAAACGTTATAAGGGAATTATTAAGGGTTGTTTTAGATGAAGAAAATTTTAATTGTTGATGACGATCGTATCGAGCGTGAAATTTTACAACACTTACTCGATGAAAAATATGAGACCGCTTTTGCTGATAACGGTAACCATGCGTTAGAAGAGTATCATCGCTTTATACCTGACCTGGTTTTGATGGATGTTGAAATGCCAGAAATGAATGGCTTTGAAGCCTGTCAGAAAATGCGTCAGCAAGGCTATTCAGTACCCATTGTTTTCCTGTCGTTTCTCACAGATAAAGAAGATAAAATTAAAGCCTACAATGCCGGTTGTGATGATTTCATTGGCAAGCCATACGATTTGCATGAAATGTTAGCTAAACTGGAAGTCAACCTGGCGCGTTATGAAAAAGAAAAGAAATTTATACAAAACCAGAACCAGATGATGGAAATGGCTAATCGTTCCATGACGGACTTATCCTACATGGGGCGAGTTATTCAAAGTCTTGAATCATTTCATAGTTGTCAAACCTATGAAGAGCTTGCGCTGAAAGTATTTGCTCTGCTTCAGGAGCTGGGTTTGTGTGCCAGTATTGTCATATTCAATACCGATGGCGAAACTGTCTATATACGTGGCTGTGAGAACAAGCCTTTGGAGAGTAATCTGCTGGATTCGCTAAAAGGCCAAAAACGTATCCTTGAATTCGGTCATCAGCGATGTGCATTCAACTGGCAAAACACGACAGTTCTGGTCCGTAATATGCCTGAAGATGAAGTATTGAATGGGCAGATGAAAGATTACCTTGGTTATCTTATGAATGGCTTTGATTCCGCAATTCACGCTTTACAACTGCATAGTCAGTTGCAATCAGCTATTGAGAATTTTAAAGAGCAGAACAGGCATTTAAAGTTATCGATTATGCAGGTCATAGAAGACTTTGAAACCTCGCTTGATGAGCTGTTTCAACGTCCGGATGTGCTTGGCACTCTGCCGCTGGATGTCGAGGATAAAGTGATAAAAATTGCCGAAAAAAGTAGGGAAAAAGCCGATAGCCATTTCTCTGAGGGTTTAAAGATCGAAGAGCAGCTTGATAGTGTTTTATTAATGTTTGCCAAGCAAGATCAAGGTGGCACAGATGAAGATGATGTTGAAGATGAGGCGATCACGCTATTCTAAATAATCTTTTTTACTTTTGATTAAGTTTTTTTAGGCTTTTCAGCAGTTAAATTTCGCTTGATATTACTGGATGCGTTCTTTTTCGGTTTTCATAAGACTATTAAATTGTTCATACAACTCTTTGGCCTGTAAATTATTAGGTTGTTTTCTAATCATCTCCTCAAGCGGTTTTGTCATGCGATTATAGACCCGGAGATTATCTAAAGTGGTTATCAGGTATATTTCTGGTGTTATGTCATTTTCGTCGACTTGTTCCAGCATTTGCAGGTAATTTTTCTCTGCTTCTTTAACTTTTCGGGCAGTTAAAAGAGACCTTACGCGAATCATACCCTGGCGCGTTTTGATGCTGCTGATAACTTCCGGAGACTGTAGTAAAACATTAAGCATAAAAGGGGGTAATGTTTTACTATTATCTGGAGGCGAAGATTGCTCGTATAAACTTGCTTTATCACCAGTGGTGAAGGTGATTGGTCCCGACCAGGTTTCTTGAATTCCACTGGAAAGATAAACTATTTGAAGATTCGAGTTTTCCTCAACATAAACTTCAGAGTTTTGTGGAATTTTGATAAAACTGAGCAGTTCTGCTCTGTCATTATTTTCTGTGGCGTAATATGCCGAACCATTCAAATTTGTGATGAAGCTATCTTGTGCTCCCTCGTTTGCAAAAAGAGGCAGGCTGAGAAGAAAAAAGAACCCAATTTGAATTAGATAGGACTTCATTGGTGGTCCTCAAGAGATTATCCGCCGTCTACTTTAAGTATAGTAAATAAATCAATCAGGATTGATGTCAATTATTTCAAAAACATCAATCGGCTTGTCTTTGCCCTTTACATGAACATTTTCGTGCACACCGGTTTTTATATTTAAATGACTTAATTCAAGTGTTCGTTTACTGGCTAGAATTGTGCAGTGTAATTATTTTGTTTTACTTTCAATTCTAGCGGTAGAGTTTGTAACGTCACCAATGGCTGTATAACCCATGTTGGTTGAAGAGCCCATGTTGCCAATAATGGCAGAGCCTGTATTAATCCCTATACCAATATTGAAGGTGGGAAGATTTTTGTTTGGGAAGAGTTCGGGTAAAACCTCTTTGTATAATTCGGCAATTTCTTTGATTTTAAGTGCCACACGTATCGCTCTGTCGGCATGATCTTCAAATTCTTTGGGTGCACCAAATTGCACCATTATTGCATCGCCAATAAATTTATCGATAGTTCCGCCTTCTTCAAGTACAGCCATGGTCACGTTATCAAAATAATAATTAAGCATTTCGACGACTTGTTCAGGCTCCAGTCTTTCAGAAATTGTTGTAAAGTTTCTGATATCGCTAAAGAGCACGGTTATTTCACGTTTAATGCCACCAAGTTTTGGTGTTTCACCGGATTTAACAATGTCCTCAACAATCGCTGGCGATACATATTTGCCAAATGCTTTGGTAACGCGCTGTTTTTCCCTGTCAATATAAATATATCTTAACAGCATGTTGCCGAAGAATATCATCGATATTCCTGTTATTAAGCTCGCAGTGGGGATTATTATAAATTGATTGAATGCATAAAAAGAGATGCCACAGACAATCAAAATCAGGCTGAAAAATATCGCAATACCTTTGTTTGTGGTGAACTTGTTAAACAGTATCAACGCTAAAATTAAAATTATTGTATGAATAATAAGTAGGATTATTTTAGATGGTTGCTTGAGATTTTCGTTTGAAAGTAATGTTTCAACAATATTGGCTTGTATTTCCGGGCCAGTCATATAACTTGCGCTTTGGCCAAAAAAATTACTGCTGTATGGGGTGATGTGAGTGTCGCTC
>JARRJW010000194.1:0-6028 GCA_037388785.1 Gammaproteobacteria bacterium | reverse complement strand
CAATTTTCAAGGCATTTGGCCGCGCCATCAGGATGGCGCTGGAAGCTGATCCCCGCATGGCGGGACAAATGCCATCTACCAAGGGATCTCTGTAGACACTATGTCCCAGCGTATTGCAGTGTTGGACTACGGCATGGGCAACCTGCGCTCAGTATCCAAGGCCATTGAACATGTTGCCGGTAATGCTGAAGTCAGGGTTACCGATGACCACGAATACATTCGCCAGGCTGACCGTATTGTTTTTCCAGGCCAGGGTGCTGCACGTGATTGTATGACTGCCATTGGCCAGCATCATTTGAATCAGGCGATTCTCGACTCCGCTAAGGACAAACCATTTCTTGGTATCTGCATGGGGTTGCAGATTCTCATGGAACATAGCCAGGAAAATAATGGTACCGACCTGTTGGGCATCTTTAAAGGCGATGTTATTCGATTTGATGGCAAGGCCATGGGCGATAATGGTCTACCGTTAAAAATACCGCATATGGGCTGGAGTCCGGTTGATCAGACGATTTCACATCCGTTGTGGCATGGTATTGATTCTGGTAGCCGTTTTTATTTTGTTCACAGTTATTACGTGCAACCGCAAGATGAATTACTGACTGCTGCAACAACTGATTATGGCGTGAAATATGTCAGTGCTGTTAGCAAGGATAATTTGTTTGCCGTACAGTTTCACCCTGAGAAAAGACGGCCAATGCGTGCGCCTGCGTCAGGGACGCATGGAAGACGATACCGTCTTTTCCAATGACCCCGTTGAAGTAGCCGGCCGCTGGGTTGATGCCGGCGGGCGTCGTCTGCACCTGGTTGATTTAAACGGTGCCTTTGCAGGTGAACCGGTCAATGGTGATGTGATTCGTGCCATTGCTTCCAGCTACCCAGATATTCCAATACAGGTCGGTGGCGGTATTCGCGATGAACAAACCATCGAAGCTTACCTAAAAGCTGGAGTGACTTATTGCATTATTGGCACCCAGGCTGTTAAAGAACCGGAATTTGTTGCCCGTGCATGTAAGGCTTTTCCTGAACACATTATCGTTGGACTGGATGCCAAAGATGGCATGGTCGCAATTAATGGCTGGGCGGAAGTCACAGATCATAATGTCGTCGATATGGCACGTCGTTTTCAAGACGACGGCGTAGTCTCGATCGTTTATACCGACATCGGCAGGGACGGCATGCTTAGTGGCCCCAATATTGAGGCAACAGCACATCTTGCCAATAGTATTTCCATTCCGGTAGTTGCTTCAGGTGGTATAACCAATATCGATGATATTGAAGCACTTTGTAAGGCCGATACAGACAATATCATGGGCGCTATTACAGGCCGCGCCATCTACGAAGGCACACTGGATTTTGCAGAAGGCCAGAAACTGGCTGATAGCCTGAAGGGATAAAAATGGGACTGGCCAAACGTATAATTCCCTGTCTTGATGTCGATAATGGTCGTGTCGTTAAAGGTGTCAAGTTTGTCGATATCCGTGATGCCGGTGATCCGGTTGAGGTTGCCAGACGTTATAATGAGGAAGGTGCCGATGAAATTACCTTTCTTGATATCACCGCCAGTTCGGATAACCGTGAAACGATTGTTCACGTTGTCGAGCAGGTCGCATCTGAAGTGTTTATTCCTCTGACCGTCGGTGGTGGTATTCGCAAGGTCGAGGATGTCCGGCGTATGCTTAATGCCGGCGCTGATAAAGTTGCTATTAACACTGCCGCGGTTTTTACGCCTGAATTCGTTAAAGAAGCGGCTGAAAAATTTGGTTCTCAATGCATTGTCGTTGCCATTGATGCCAAAAAGGTCAGTGCCGAAGGTGAACCTTTACGTTGGGAAATATTTACCCATGGTGGGCGTAAACCTACCGGGATTGATGCAATTGAATGGGCCAAAAAAATGGCTGACTATGGAGATCTTGTTGACGGAGTCAAGCTTGGTGGCGCTGATGCGGTGCTGGCGGCTTCGATCTTCCATTTTGCAGAGTATTCTGTGGGTGAGGCCAAGCAGTTTATGGCTGATCAGGGTGTGGAAGTGCGTCTTTGATTCGAGGCCGATTAGTACCAGAAATATTTTTGGAAAGACGCATTAACACATCCGTGTGGCTTGGCTTCGGCATCCCTGCCTCAGACACTTTCCAAAAACATTACCTGGCACCAATTTAAAGAGATGGCAAAAGATATTCAGGATCTGCACTGAAATTTACCAGGGAAGTGGCGATTTTTCTTTTTTGAAGTGTCAACAGCATGGATGCTGTTGCCAAGTTCCATGGAAGGATTTACACGTCTTCAAAAAAGGAAGGCGCTACTTCCCAAGATTAAAGGGTGAAGCAAATTGAGTGACGTATTAAACAGACTGGCCGAAGTGCTGGAACAGAGAAAGCAGGCAGATCCCGACAGTTCCTACGTGGCAAAGCTCTACAGCAAGGGTCTGGATGCGATTTTGAAAAAGATCGGAGAAGAGGCTACCGAAACAGTCATGGCTGCCAAAGATGGTAAACCTGACAAGATTGTCTATGAGATAGCTGACCTCTGGTTCCATACAATGGTTCTGCTTTCCCAGCAGGGATTGTCGCCACAGGATGTATTGACCGAACTTGATCGGCGTTTTGGCCTATCCGGGCTGGAAGAAAAAGCCAACAGAAAAAATAAATAGCCGCACATTATTTCCTTTAAAAGCCGAAAATAAGGTATTATCCGGCGATAACTCAACGAATTCTTAGGAGGATGACATGGGTATAGGTGGTATTAGTATTTGGCAGTTGTTAATCGTCCTTGCCATTGTAATTTTACTTTTTGGTACAAAAAAACTGAAAAATATCGGTTCAGATCTTGGTGGTGCAGTTAAAGGTTTCAAGGGAGCTATGAAAGATGCCCAGGATGCGTCCAAAGATAAGGACCCTGAAAAAATAGCCAAATCCGAAAATAACCAGAACAACGTTATTGAGGGTGAGGCAACCAAAGAAAAAGATAAAACCTGAACCCTTTCCGGAAGTAAATCATGTTTGATGTTGGTTTCTGGGAACTGATGCTGATCGGTTTGGTAGCTCTGGTTGTCATCGGACCCGAGCGTCTGCCCGGTGTTGCCCGTACGGCGGGCAAATGGCTTGGTAAAGGCAAACGCATGCTCACTGATGTCAAGGCTGAGATTGACCAGGAAATTAAAGCTGAGGAATTGAAACAAATTCTTGAAGTGCAGAAACAGAACAAGCCACTTCAGGAGATCATTGAATCTGCCAGTGACTCTGTAAACAATATCAAACAAGATACTGATAAAATGATTGCTGATCTCGAGGGTACAGCTAATAGTACATCTCAAGCACCCGAATCTGGCGAACAAAAATCCAGCCCTAAAACCTCATGAGCGATCAAAAACAGGCTGAACACGAACAGCCTTTCATATCTCATTTACTCGAGTTAAGAGATCGCCTGTTGCGAATGGTATTGGCTATTCTGGTGTTTTTCGTCGCCATGTTTCCATTTGCCAATGAAATTTATATCTTTATAGCTGAACCCCTGATGGTGCATTTACCGGAAGGGACCAGCATGATCGCCACCCAGGTCGCTTCGCCATTTTTGACGCCATTCAAAATGAGCCTGGTGGCTTCCGTCTTTCTGGCGATGCCTTATATCCTTTTCCAGTTCTGGTCGTTTGTGGCTCCGGGACTTTACCAGCATGAAAAGCGCATGGTTATGCCGTTAATGGTGTCCAGCATAATGCTCTTTTACCTGGGAATGGTGTTTGCCTACTACGTGGTTTTCCCACTGGTTTTTGGTTTCCTCACTGGTACAGCGCCCGAGGGCGTCGCCGTAATGACGGATATTGCCAGTTACCTGGATTTTGTTTTGACCCTGTTTTTTGCGTTCGGAATTGCTTTTGAAGTTCCTATTGCGACGATTGTTTTGGTCATGATTGGAGCTACAACGCCTGAAAAATTACGCCAGAAAAGGCCTTATATCATCGTCGCAGCTTTCATTATCGGTATGTTTTTAACGCCGCCTGACGTGATCTCGCAGACGCTTTTGGCAATGCCAATGTGGGTGTTATTCGAATTCGGTGTTTTCTTTTCAGCCGCCTTTGTTAAAAAGAAGCGCGATAGGGAAGACGAGGAGGATAATGATGAAGCGGCTTACGAAGACAGGATGAATGAGGAAAATAGCATTCATCCGGATATGAAAAGCGCAACTGCCACTGCCGCCGCATCTGCTGCAACCAGTTCAACCACGTCTGCTGATTCGGAAATGAATCCGGCTAACGAAACAGTTTCTGAGCCAAACGCTGCCAGTTATCCAGATGATTACAAACCGTTGACCGATGAGGAAATGGAAGCTGAACTGGATCGTATGGAAGCTGAAGACGATGCTTTGGATGACGATGATGATGTCTATAGTGATTATGATGATCACTCCGGTGATGGTGATGACAAGGCAGCGGAAACCAATCTTGTTGATGTGAAACTGGCCCAGGTGATGGAATATCGTGATGAAGAAAATATTTCAGCGGCCAGAGCTTTGCTGTATGAAGTCCTCGAAGAAGGAGATGAGTCTCAAATCAAGGTGGCAAGAAACATTCTGGCACAGCTGGATTCCAATGATGGGGATACTTGATCAGAAAGTTATCTTTCGATGGTGCCTGATATTTTTCTGCCTGATACTTTTCTCTCAGGCCCTGCCGGCTTCAGCGACAGCCAGCCTTGCTAATACACTAAAAAACAATTCCTCCCCCTATCTTGAACTTCATGCTGACGACCCGGTTAATTGGCAGCAATGGGGGACGGGTGTACTTGATTATGCACGTCAGCATAACCGGCTAATTTATATTTCAACCGGCTTCTTTTCCTGCCACTGGTGCCATGTCATGCAGCGTGAAAGTTTCCAGAACCCTGTTATTGCCCGCCTGCTTAATGAGCATTTTGTACCGGTTAAAATTGACCGTGAAATGCATCCTGCGTTGGACAGTTACCTGATTGAATTTGTCCGTGAGACCGAAGGCATTGCCGGTTGGCCTTTAAATGTGATTATAACTCCCGAAGGGTATCCGGTTTACGGTACGGTTTACCAACCCCCGGAAAAGTTTGAAAAACTTTTAAACAACATCATAGAGACGTGGAAATCAGAGTCTGAAAAGGCCAGTCGACTTGCACGGGAAGCGGCTGAATATAAATTGCGATATAACAGTCCAATGGTTACAACCAAGGTTGACCCCCAAGTCTTTTCCGAACAGCTTTTATCGGATGTATTCGATAACATGGATGAGTTTCAGGGCGGCTTTGGTGAACAAAGCAGATTTCCAATGGCGCCACAGTTGGCCGTTTTGCTGGATCTTTACCGTGTCACAAAAAATACCCAGCTTGAACAATGGCTGCTGTTAACGCTTGATCAGATCAAGGATAAGGGTCTGCGAGACCATATCCACGGTGGCTTCTTTAGATATACCGTCGATCCGGCCTGGACTGAGCCGCATTATGAGAAAATGCTTTATACACAGGCTTTGCTGTCCAGCATATTTCTCGAGGCAGCAGATATACTGAAGCGTCCTGATTACCTGGAGGTTGCCAGAGACACGCTGGAATTTGTTTCTCTGGAGATGCAATCAGAGTCAGGTGGCTACCTTTCCAGTTTTTCTGCGGTCGATAATAATGACGATGAAGGTGCCGCTTATTTGTGGAATCTCAAGCAACTGTCCGCAATTTTGAATGAAAATGAATTAGCTTTAGTAAAGCGTTACTGGTTCAAGAGCTTTTCAAACAATGCCAGCCTGGCGGCATTGCCTTTATTTCATCAGCACATTCAATCCGGCTCAGATGCCCAAAATCTGGAGTCCATCAGGCTAAAATTGAGACAGGCCGGCAGACTGAAAACTATTCCTGTTGATAACAAAATCATTACTGCCTGGAATGCCTTGCTGCTTTCTGCCTACTCGGTAGCCGCTGATAAGCTGGATGACGACAACTACCGGCACTTGGCCAAACAGTTGCGGGACAAGCTTATTAACGACCATTGGAAAGATGCAAAGCTATACAGAACCGGTTTC
>JARRJW010000193.1:0-5326 GCA_037388785.1 Gammaproteobacteria bacterium | reverse complement strand
CGCCTGTTAAAAGATGAAAAACAAAAAAATAACTTGAACAAAAGACTTAAAGACTCCAGCTATCAGCGCTTTATCGGTGAAGTGTATGCGCCTGACAGCCAGGAACCCTTTTCAGATGAATATGGCAGCTTTCTACAACATCAAACCGGGTTCCTCGATATTCCCGGACTGCTTGCGGCACTGAAAAAATATTTTCATGAAAAAGGCCTGTACCAAGCCGTAAAATTATCCTATCCGGAAATTCAATTTTCCAAAGGCTTGGTAAACTTCCAGCAAATCCATGCCAGGAAAATCATTTTTTGCGAAGGCCACCAGGGTGCCAAGAACCCATGGTTTGACTGTTTACCTTTCCAACTGGCCAAGGGAGAAATCCTGACCCTGAAATCACCCAGACTGAAAACTGATAAAATCATCAACCGTGCAAACTGGCTGATACCCACCAGCGATAACACTTTCCGTACCGGTGCCAACAACCAGTGGCAGTTTAATGATGACATGCCTACATCCAGTGGCCGCCAAACTGTCGAAAATAATTTTCGCAACCTTTTCAGGCAGCCGGTTGACTATGAGATCACCGCTCACCAAGCGGGTATTCGGCCGGCAACACGAGACAAGCAACCGTTTATTGGTTCGCATCCGGTAGAGAATAAAGTGATGATCTTCAATGGTTTTGGCGCCCGTGGCAGCATGACCATTCCGTATTATGCGAAGCGCATGGTTGAATATCTGATCAATCAGATGCCTTTACCAACTGAAGCTGATATTAATCGCTATTCAGATCGCTATTCAGATCCAATGTCAAAATGAAACCATTAACACAAACAGTCCAGGAAGACCTTAAAGGCATCATTCAACCGGGCGATATCTGTGTCGACGCGACTGCAGGCAATGGTCATGACACCCTGTTTCTGGCTGAGCAGGTTGGCCAGCACGGAAAGGTGTATGCCTTTGACATCCAGGACATGGCCATTGAGCGCACACGGGAACGATTAGTAGCACAACAGTTACTGGGCCAGGTAAAACTGATTAATGACGGCCATGAGCATTTGTCAGCTTCATTGCCTGATAACTATTCAGGACAAGTCAGTGTCATTATGTTCAACCTTGGCTATTTACCCGGCTCGGATAAAAGCTGTATCACAAGGCCAGACTCTACTGTTAGTGCGCTGAAGCAGGCTGCTGCGTTAATTAAACCCAAAGGGATTATCTTAAGACGCCCGGCCCGCAGTGGCTGAAAGTTCAGAAAAAATGTTCGGATTGATACAGAATAGATCTCTCGCTACGCTCGAGATGACAGTGCCAATACTGTTAAGTGTGTCAAATCATGATGTGACATCTCGTAATGTGTCATCTCATGATGTGTCATTTCGTGATGTGTCATCTCGAGCGTAGCGAGAGATCTTAAAATCAACTCTTCTGCCAATAAAGTAGCCGGTTGTTAACCGGCATTTCATAATCATTGACCAATTTTAAGCCCGCTTCTTTTGCCAACTGATCAAGCTTTTCAAAATCTTTAATGCCACTGCCAGGGTCACGCTCTTTAAGCCATTGATCAAAACGTGCATTGCTCTCGCTGGAATATTGGCCGTTATAATTAAAGGGTCCGTAAAGTAAAAATCTGCCACCGACGTTCATGACTTGGGCAAGGCCAGCAAATAATCCCTGCACCATGTTCCAGTCCATGATATGTACGGTATTGGCTGAAAACACGGCATCAAAGCTTTGATCCGGCCAATCGCTGTTAAGCGTGTCCAACTCAATCGGCGCCTTTACATTCTCCAGGCCGGATTCGTCAATCCACATGTTAATGCCAGCATGGTTGTGCTTTAAATCACTGCATTGCCATGTCAGGTGAGGCAGGCTTTGAGAAAAATAAACCGCGTGCTGTCCGGTACCACTACCTATTTCCAGCAGCGTTTGACAGTCTTGTAACAGAGGTTCGATCACGTTAAAAATCGGCTGGCGATTTTCTACAGAGGATTCAGCAAAGGGTTTCATTGTCAGCTCGTTTGAAAGGTACTTTCTTTTCCAGTTGTTGCATATAATCTTCGACGGCCTGTTTTTCATGGTGACAGAATTGCGTGATCGGATTTCGCAGGTGATCAGACAGCAGCCAGTGAGCTGAGCGGGTCATCACCGGTACAAACCCCCGGGCAATTTTATGCTCACCCTGCGCGCCGGGCTCAAACACCTGTAAACCCTGCTCGATACAGAACTCAATCCCCTGATAGTAACAGGTTTCAAAATGTAACTGGTCGACCTGCTCAATACACCCCCAGTGACGACCATAGAGCGTGGTATCACTGACATACATCAAGGCCCCGGCGATACAGCGTTCATCTTTATCAGCCAGTACCAGTAAAACATTGTCTGGCAGGGTTCGACCGATCTCTTCAAAAAAACCCTGATTAAAAGTAGCCATACCCCATTTTTCTTCAAAGGTACGGTTATAAAAAGTGGCAAAATCAGACCAGTCTTTCACGGTAGCGGTATGTCCATTCAAACGTCTTAGAGTAACCTCAGCGTTTGTTACCGCCTGCCTTTCCCGGCGAATATTTTTACGCTTGCGGGATGTCATCTGTGCAGTGAATTCCGCAAAATCAGTGTAAGCATTGTTAAACCAGTGGTACTGACAGTCATGCCGGAGCATACACGCTTGAGATTGCAGCACCTCAATTTCCTTGTCTTCAGGAAACAGTACGTGAAAACCACTGATTGCCCGGGTGGCGCAAAACTCTTTCAGGTATTCCATGACCATCGGATAGCAACGCTTTTCATCACCGGCCTTGCATAACAGCCTCTGACCACGTGCCGGTGTGTACGGAACTGCAGAAACCAGCTTGGGGAAATAGGCATGCCCGGTACGCTGGTAAGCATCAGCCCAGCTGTGATCAAAGACAAATTCGCCATAGGAATTATGCTTGAGATAAAGCGGCATGGCAGCAACCAGTTGTTCATTATCAAAAATCGCTAAATGACAGGGAAGCCAGCCAAACTTTTCACCAACGCAGCCATGTGTTTCCATGGCTGACAGGAACTCATGACGTACCAGCGGATTATTATCCCTGACCAGGCTGTTCCACTGATCACCGGGTATCTGCTGAATAGATGAAAATATTTGAATTTGCATTGAAATTTATTAAAGCACGTCAAAAACGGTCATGTTAACGTATATGAAATTGTAAAAACTGGGGTTTTATTGTGAGAAAAATTATTGGATTACTGTTTCTTTTACCGTTACTGGCACAGGCTGAATACCTGAGCGTTGAAAACGCCTGGGTAAGGGCGGCCCCACCGACCAGCCAGATGACGGCGGCCTATGCCTCCATTCATAATCAACGTGAATACGACATCTGGATTACCGGCGCTGAAAGTTCAGCCCATAAAACTGCCGAACTTCATGAAACTGTTGAAGAAAACGGCCTGGCCAGAATGATGCATCTTAAATTTTTAAAACTGGCTCCCGGCGAAACCGTTCACTTCAAGCCCGGCGGCAAACATTTCATGTTATTTACACCCAGCCAACCACTCAATCCCGGCGACAAAGTGCAGATCGGCCTGAAACTCGGTAATGGTGATACTGAAACGTTCGAGGCGGTAGTATCCAGAGGCCAGCCTTAAGCAATATCAAATCAGGATTTACCAGGCCTGCCTATCGTTGCGATTGATAATAACTTATCAACTTTCTTATCAATCTGGCTTATAATCGCAGGTAAAAATTTATTATTACCTAGAAGATTATGAAGTACCAGACTGACGACTTACGTATCAACAGCATCACCGAGGTTGACCCGCCAACCAAGGTGCATGATATGTATCCCATTTCAGATAGCGCCACTGAAACCATTCATGACGCACGTCAGGCTATTCATAACATCCTGCATGGCAAAGATGACCGCCTGCTGGTTGTCATTGGACCTTGCTCCGTGCATGACCCCAAGGCCGCCATTGAATATGCCAAAAAACTGAAAGCCGCCAGTGATCAGCTCAAGGACGATTTACAAATTGTCATGCGGGTTTATTTTGAAAAGCCCCGCACCACGGTTGGCTGGAAAGGCTTGATTAATGACCCGGACCTGGATGAGTCGTTCAAAATTAACAAAGGCCTGGGACTTGCCAGAAAACTGTTGCTTGATATCAACGAACTGGGCCTACCTGCGGGTACAGAGTTTCTTGACCTGATCAGCCCGCAATATATCGCTGACCTGATCAGCTGGGGTGCCATTGGCGCCAGAACCACGGAAAGCCAGGGACACCGTGAGCTGGCCTCCGGTCTGTCCTGCCCGGTGGGCTTTAAAAACGGCACAGATGGAAAAATGCGCATTGCTGTTGATGCCATTCATGCCGCAGCGCGTCCCCATGTTTTCATGTCGTTGACCAAACAGGGCCATTCCGCAGTTTTTTCAACAACCGGCAATGCTGATACCCACATCATTCTTCGCGGCGGTAACAAGCGCCCCAACTATGATGCAGAAAGTGTCGAAATTGCTGCCGAAGAAATGCAGTCATCCGGTTTGGCACCTAAAATGATGATTGACTTCAGCCATGCCAACAGCCGCAAGGATCATAATAAGCAGGTCGATGTCGGCCATGATGTCGCCCACCAGATATCCAAGGGTGACAAGCGCATCATCGGTGTCATGATTGAAAGTCACCTGGTTGCCGGTCGCCAGGATAACTGCCCCGGTAGTCCCTTGACCTACGGCCAGAGTATTACCGATGCCTGTATTGACTGGGAAACCTCACTTCCTTTGCTGGAAAAACTGGCTGAAGCGGTGAGAATTCGAAGGGAGAGTTGATTACCAAACCGTTTTAACGTACTTATAATTTCTTATCTTCTTGTCACTGGTTATAAGTGCTGCTGACAAATGACGAGCCAAAGCTGTAATTAACCTATCTGCCGGATCAGGGTGAAATTCTCCAGGCAATCTCACAGACTGAATGGCTATTTGATTATCAACAGGTATAAACTTGAGCTTATCAATCATCGAAACCGTTTGAATCCATTCATCTACATCCATGGTCAATTTCAGACGTTTCTTTTCGACCAGTAGAGCAATTTCCCATGTTGATATCGATGAGACAATAATCTCGCCAACCTCATCGTCAAGTTCTTTTTTTATCGCCTTAACAGCTTTGCTGGACAATTGATCATCATCGCTTACCCACCAGACCAAGGCATGAGTATCCAGAACAATCATTTAAGAACAGCCCACTCATCCTCACCTACGGGTTCTTCAGGATCGATGTATTCCACCACTGAGCCTTTAAGCTTCTCCAAAGGAAGATTTTTAATATCTCTGTAAGGACGAACTTCAACACTGGG
>JARRJW010000192.1:0-4142 GCA_037388785.1 Gammaproteobacteria bacterium | reverse complement strand
AAAAAAACCGCCCCGAAGAATCCTTCAGGGCGGTTTTTTATTAACCCGTTCAATCCCCCCGTTTAAATAGCAGGGGAATGAGCAGGAAACGCTTTAGATTAATGGAATAATCAGAAGCGCAACAATGTTGATAATTTTAATCAACGGGTTAACGGCAGGGCCGGCAGTGTCTTTGTAGGGGTCGCCAACAGTGTCACCGGTTACTGCAGCTTTATGGGCATCTGAACCCTTTCCGCCAAAGTTTCCGTCTTCAATGTATTTCTTGGCGTTGTCCCATGCGCCACCACCGGTAGTCATGGAGATGGCAACGAACAGGCCGGTGATAATTGTGCCAATCAGCAGACCACCCAATGCTTCCTTACCCAGAAAGATACCCACTACAACAGGTACGGCAATAGGCAGCAGTGATGGGATAATCATTTCTTTAATGGCCGAAATGGTCAGCATATCAACAGCTTTACCGTAATCCGGTTTCTCAGAATAATCCATGATACCGGGTTTTTCGCGGAACTGGCGGCGTACTTCATTAACGATACCGCCGGCAGCACGGCCAACGGCTTCCATCGCCATGGCGCCAAACAGGTAAGGCACCAGACCACCGATGAACAAACCAATAATGACCATGTGGTTTGACAGGTCAAAGGCAACATCGCCACCGAGGTTATGGGTATAATCAGCAAACAATACCAGTGTCGCCAGGCCGGCTGAACCAATCGCATAACCTTTGGTAACGGCTTTCGTGGTATTTCCAACGGCATCAAGCGGGTCGGTAATATTACGAATTGCATCCGGCAGTTCAGCCATCTCTGCGATACCACCGGCGTTATCTGTAATCGGTCCGTAGGCATCCAGCGCCACGATGATACCGGTCATGGACAGCATACTGGTAGCAGCAATAGCAATGCCGTAAAGACCTGCCAACTCATAAGCACCCCAAATTGATGCACAGACTGCCAGTACAGGCGCTGCCGTGGATTTCATCGAAATACCGAGGCCGGCAATGACGTTGGTGCCGTCACCTGTGGTGGAGGCTTCAGCAATCCTTCTTACTGGAGAATACTCTGTAGCAGTGTAATACTCGGTGATGATGACCATCGCAGCAGTTAAAGCCAGACCAATCAACGCTGAATAAAAGATGTTGATCGAGGTGACAAGATCGCCCTCAATCATCAGCCCATTCGGAAACAGGTTGGTAGTGATCGGGTAAAATGCAATGGCTGCAAGCACCGCGGCAACAATAAGTCCCTTATAGAGGGCGTTCATGATTTTGCCACCCTGAGACACTTTTACAAAGAAGGTTCCGATAATGGAAGCGACAATGGAAACGCCACCCAGTACCAGCGGATAGATTACCGCATTGGTTGCTGCCTCACCAACGACCAGCAGGCTGCCAAGTAACATTGTTGCAACGACAGTAACGGCATAGGTTTCGAACAGGTCAGCTGCCATGCCGGCGCAGTCGCCAACATTGTCACCGACATTATCAGCAATAACGGCAGGGTTGCGAGGGTCATCTTCAGGGATGCCGGCTTCAACTTTACCGACAATGTCTGCGCCAACGTCAGCACCTTTGGTAAAAATACCGCCACCGAGTCGAGCAAAGATTGAAATGAGTGAGCCACCAAAAGCCAGTCCTACCAGTGCGTGTAAAGTGGCATCGGAACTGTAGCCCATCGTTTCCAGAATGGTGAAGTAACCGGCAACGCCGAGCAGACCAAGACCAACAACCAGCAAACCGGTTATGGCACCGCCGCGGAAAGCAACCTGGAATGCGGCATTCATACCCTGATGAGCAGCTTCAGCAGTTCTTGAATTGGCCCGAACCGAAACATTCATGCCAATGTAACCGGCTGCACCTGAAAAAATGGCGCCAATGGCAAAACCGATTGCAGTCGCCCAGTCAATAAAGATTCCAAGGACAATAAGCAGAACAACGCCAACAAAAGCAATTGTTGTGTATTGGCGCGCCAGATAGGCTGATGCACCTTCCTGAATGGCAGAACTAATTTCCTGCATTCTTTCATTTCCCCGCGGCTTAGCGAGTAACCATTTGACTGACCAAATACCGTACGCAATCGCGGCGCCGGCACAGGCAAGTGCAAAGATAAGGCTGGTAGACATACTTCACTCCTTCCCAACAAATTAATTAAGTTTTACTAAAAGATATGCTGTTAATTTCAACAGCAGAAGGTATGAAAAAAGAGGATATTTTAAGAAATTGAAATATCTTAATTTTTTATACCGGCTGAATCCTACCTATAACTGTATTAAATGGGCTAATCAAAGCGTTATGGGGGAGGATAAGGCTAGTCAATAGTTGAGAAAAAAGGTAACGATGAAATGATGCTTTTTTGGCACAATACTAGGTTAAAAACATCCTCGAAATGCTCGTTAGTTAATGTAAATACTCAGCTTTCTTAGATATTTTATGCCTTGTCTCGCACTCAAAAACGCACGTTTTGATAAATATCGCTTGTCACCAGCGCTTGTATCTTTTTTTACAATAGGAAAGTAATTCCTGATAGTTTCTGAAATGGTGGATAAAGCCTTTTTCAGCAGATTCATCAAATTCGCACCAGTCATTCGAATATTCCCGGCAAATTTCAGGACGGTCGTCATAGATTCCGCAGGCACCATTTTCCTGAATATGCTGACATCGGCCCGAAATCAGTAGATACCAGCCACTATCATCCTTGTAAATTTCGATATTCTGATGGGAAACCTGCCAGAGCAGATGCCTGAAATCAGTTTTGGACCGTGGTGTATCAATAGCCTCGGTAATGTAGGTGCAGCAGATTGTTTCGCTACAACGGGAACACTTGTTGTCTACCGGGATCGATATCTGGCTCATTCTTTGGCGTGGGAAGGTTTCTTGGAATTGGAGTGATTTCTTGAAGAGCGACGGTGTGGGCGCCTGTCACCGGAGCCTCTTTTTGCACTGGTTTTTTTCTTGCTGGAAACCCGACTGCTCTTTTCACGTCGTATGCGGCTTTTCGGATCAACCTCGGCTAACAGATCTGTGGTAACCGGTTGCATTTCAATCTTGGCATCAATGAACTCTTCTATCTCTGGCAAGGAGAATGCGTAGGTTTCGCAGGCAAAGCTAATGGCATCGCCGCTGGCGCCGGCTCGGGCAGTACGGCCGATACGGTGAACATAATCTTCAGCGTCTTCGGGTAAATCGAAGTTAATCACATGGCTGACATCCGTAATATGCAGGCCTCTTGCGGCAACATCCGTAGCAACCAGCACATCCAGATCACCATTCTGGAATTTTTTTAACAGACTTAAGCGTTTTTTCTGTGGCACGTCACCGGAAAGAATGGCCGTCTTGATGCCGTTTCCTTCCAGGTATCCCCAGACTTCATCGGCCGCACGTTTGGTGTTGACGAAAACAATGGTGCGAAAAGCATTTATTTTCCGGAGTAGCCCGATCAACAGTGGAATTTTCTCTTCATTGGCAACCATATAACCGGTTTGCATGATACGGTCAGCAGTCATCTCAGCTTCAATTTTCACCGTGACCGGGTTATTCATGTGCTCATAGGCGAGTTCAGTGACACGGTATGACAGTGTTGCAGAGAACAATAATCCCTGTCTTTTGTCAGGTGGCGGGCAGCGCCGTATCAAAAAACGGATATCCTTGATGAAACCCAGGTCAAACATACGGTCTGCCTCGTCGAGAACGAGCATGTCGATTGACTTCAGGTTATAGAGGTGCTGCTTGAAAAAATCGATCAGCCGCCCCGGGGTACCAATGAGAATGTCGAGGCCCTGTTCAACCATTTTCTGTTGAGATTCATAGCCGGTGCCTCCGTAGACGGCACCGATTTTCAGATCGGTTGCACGGGCTAGCTGCTGGGCGTCTTTTTCAATCTGGATGACGAGTTCACGGGTCGGTGCAACGATCAGCGCACGAGGCTGTTTTTTTCCTGATTGCGAGGCGGGTTTGGAAAGCAGTTTATGCAGCGTAGCCAGCACAAATGCTGCGGTTTTGCCCGTTCCGGTTTGTGCCTGGCCGGCAATATCTTTTCCCTCCAGGGCATAGGGCAGAGATTCAGCCTGTATCGGTGTGCAATAGGTAAAGCCAGCGGATTCAATGCCTTCCTGGATAGCAGGCGCGAAGTCGAATTGGCTAAAGG
>JARRJW010000191.1:1028-7255 GCA_037388785.1 Gammaproteobacteria bacterium | reverse complement strand
AAAAACCAGGCACTCCAGCAACGAATTGCTCGCCATGCGGTTGGCGCCATGAAGACCGGTGTAGGCTGTTTCACCAATTGCATAAAGTCGCTTGATATCTGTTTCTGCATGAGTGTTGGTGACAATACCACCACAGGTGTAGTGGGCTGCAGGAACTATCGGGATAGGTACCTGGGCAATGTCAATACCCAAATCCATGCATCGGCTGTAAATCGTCGGAAAATGGGACTGAATGAATTTGAGGCTTTTGTGGCTTATGTCGAGATATAGGCAATCACATCCCAAGCGTTTCATCTCGTGATCGATCGCTCGTGCGACTATATCTCTTGGGGCCAGTTCAGCACGCTGATCGAATTTGTCCATAAACCGGCTGCCGTCAGGCAGCAAGAGTTTCCCGCCTTCACCCCGTACTGCTTCGGAAATCAGAAAAGATTTGGCTTTAGGGTGATAAAGGCAGGTGGGGTGAAACTGGTTGAATTCCATGTTGGCGACACGACAGCCAGCACGCCAGGCCATGGCGATACCATCACCAGTGGCGACGTCGGGGTTACTGGTATAGAGATAGACCTTACTGGCCCCGCCGGTTGCCAGTACCACGGCCTTGGCAGCAAGTGAGCGTACCTGACGTGTTTGAAGATCGAGGATGTAGGCGCCGCTACAACGCCTTGATGTTTTTTTCCTGTCGCTGGTGACCAGGTCAACGGCCAGGCAGTTCTCGATAAACCGAATATTTTTTCTTGAGCGTACCTGCTCGACCAGGGAGGTTTCAATTACTTTGCCGGTGGCATCTGCTGCATGAATCACCCGACGGTGACTGTGCCCACCTTCACGGGTTAAGTGATACCCTGATTCAGAGTTCTTCTGACGGGTAAATTCGACACCAAGATCCAGTAACCAGTGAATATTCTCAGGTCCATGTTTTACCACACGTGAGACGGTATCGAGATCACAGATTCCGGCACCTGCAGAAAGCGTGTCCTGGATATGGGATTCGATCGAGTCGGACGAATCTAGAACAGCGGAAATGCCACCCTGGGCATATAGTGTGTTGCCTTCGGTGATCTCACGTTTGGCCAGGATAACAATTTTAAGTGATTCCGGAAGACGTAATGCCAGGCTCAGCCCAGCTGCACCGCTGCCGATAATGAGAACATCACATTGTTTGATTTTGGCTGTCATATTCAGTCATGTTATTGTTGTCTGTCAGAATGCTGACTCAATTTATTGAAAAGTATGTGTGTATTATGACAACAGACTGGCTTTCTGCCTACACTGCTTTATTGAACTTTTCTTCTCTCAATCTGTCTTCCAAGTGTGGTTTTAATGGTGGGGGAACGTTTGCGCTTAGCTGGAGCTTGAATACTAATGACGAGTAAGAACAATGATCAGATTCTGGTCGAAAAGGTTCAGCAAGGCGATAAAAAGGCATTTGATGTGTTGGTACTGAAATATCAACAGAAAGTTGCCAATATCGTTGCCCGGTATATTCGAGATCCGGTTGAGAGTTTGGATGTGACACAGGAAGCATTTATCAAGGCCTATCGGGCATTGCCCAATTTCAGGGGTGATAGTGCGTTTTATACCTGGTTGTATCGGATTGCCATCAATACGGCTAAAAACTATCTCGTGTCTCAGAGTAGAAGACCTCCAGGCAGCGATGTAGATGCTGAAAGTGCTGAACAGATAGATTCTGGAGAACGTTTAAAAGATCGTGCTTCGCCTGAAAGTCTTTTAATGACTGAAGAGATTGCCATTACCGTGAGAAATGCGATTCAGGCATTGCCAGATGAACTTAAAACAGCGATAACCCTCAGAGAGTTAGAGGGCTTAAGTTATGAGGAAATAGCCGAGGCCATGGATTGTCCGATTGGAACAGTCAGGTCTCGTATATTCAGGGCCAGGGAAGCGATTGATGTGCAGTTGAAACCGTTGTTATCTTGATGAGATTAATGTTATGTCAGAACACTTAAATGAAAAAATTTCCGCTTTTCTCGACGATGAACTTGAATTGTCAGAAATTGAGATGCTTAGTAAAAACCTTGAAGCTAACACTGATGTCAAGCTGAGACTGAACCGCTACGCACTGATCAGCGAAAGTCTTAAAGGCAATCAGATTACATCGAATGCTCACAACATAGCCCATCTTGTTCAGCAGCAGCTTGAAAACGAGCCAACAGTTCTTGCGCCAGTCAGGACCAGGCATTCGAAACGCAACGAAAGTTGGACGACTTATTTTGCAGGTGCCGCGGTGGCTGCTACTGTAGCTGCTGTAGCAGTATTTAATTTCGGTACACTGACTCAGTCCGATAATGTGTCTAAAGAACAATTTCCGGTGACTGTATCGGTATCACCTGGCCAAAAGCCATTTATGGCTGAAAACCTCTCCCTGCCTGCATCCACCAAGTGGACAAGCCAGGATGTTCAGTCGGCAGATATCGAAAAAGAACTCAACCAGTTACTAATGGAACATTCTGAATACACAACGCAAACCGGCATACCGGGTATGTTGCCTTATGCAACGATTGTTGTTTATGACAAGCAACGCTAAGTATGCCTAAAATTTTAGCTTTTCTGCTCGTTAATCTTGTCCTGAGTTTGCCTGTCTCGGCAGCTTCTCAACAGGCTGGCTACTGGTTAGATAAAATGATGCAGGCGGTTCATCAGCTGAACTACGATGGTCACTTTGTATATCTGCACGGTGATAACATCGAGTCTTTACGAACCGTTCATACCGTTCAAGACGGTCATGAAATTGAGCGCCTTTTTTCGCTCAATGGTGAAGCCAGGGAAATTGTTCGGGACAATGATTCGATCACCCGAATAATGCCCGACGAAAAGTCGGTTGCCACAACCAAACGTTTAATGGATAAGCAGTATTTTTCCGGTTTTTTTGTTCTGCAATTTGACGAAATTGAGAAGAATTACGACATACAATTAAGCGGGCAGGGCCGGATTGCTGACCGGGCAACACAAATCGTTATATTTCAGCCTAAAGACAACTTGCGATATGGTTATCGTCTTAATCTCGATGAAGAATTTGCATTACCTTTGCAATGGGAAATGTTTGATCATCATGGCAGCTTGATCTCCAGTATCATGTTTACACAGATATCGATAGGAGAAGAGGTTGCTGATTCGGGGTCTTTACTGGAAAAAGACAGTGCTGTGGTAACAAAACAGGTGACTAAGTCTTCACCGGATTTTAATAGCAACCTGGATGATACTGACTGGCGATTTGATAGCGTACCGAATGGATTTAAACTCAAGCATCATCGCCCATCTATTCCTCACCATTCAAACCGCGATATCGAGCAGTTCATATTCAGCGATGGCATTGCAAGTTTCTCGGTATATATTGAACAGACAGAAAAAATCCGTTTCACTGGCGAAGCGCATCTGGGGGCATTAAATGCCTATGGAGTATTTCTTGATGGCCACCAAATAACCGCTGTGGGTGAAGTGCCGTCGGCAACTCTGGAATTTATCAATAGACTGGTCAAAAATGATTGAAGAAGTAGCAAGGGTTTTATCAATTGAAAACGACCTTGCTGTTGTTGCAGTTGAGAAGACTTCCGGATGTGGTAGTTGTCATGCAAAAGGCGCTTGTGGCACTTCAAGCCTGGCAGGTTTTTTTAATTTCAAGCCGCCGGCCATAACGGTCAAAAACTCTCTGAATGCCAAAGCTGGTGATAATGTATTATTGGCCATGCCTGAACAGACTCTTCTTGCTGGCTCTTTTCTACTTTATATTTTGCCCTTGATCACAATGATTATGATGTCTGCGCTGGTCGCTGTCTTTTATGTTTCCGATAATGAATTGGTTCAAATTATTTCTGGTATATTTGGATTCGGTGTTGGGCTTATGCTTTCCCGTAAATTCTCGGCAAGACTAATGCGCCCGGGCCAGGCCGCAGAAATGGTCAAGGTGTTTTCCAGTCAGGTAACGGTATCACCGCAGCAGCTGATTTCCTGATTTTAACTGTTTTCTGCCGATTTAGGACTGTATTACTATGAGATGTTTGAAATTTTCCATGCCTTTGGCTGTGATATTTATGCTGACAAGTTTCATGGATCCCGACAACCCATTTAATGATTTTCTCGAAAAATTTCTAGGGGAACATTTTAATCTTCCGGATTTAATCGAACGGGATTCAAAATCTCTGGGTTCGGGTTTTATTATTTCAGCCGATGGTTACATCCTTACCAATCATCATGTGGTTGCCAATGCGGATGAGATTCTTGTCACTTTAAAGGATAAACGTGAATTCAAGGCTGAACTGATTGGTTCTGACAAAGGTACCGATACAGCCCTGGTTAAAATTGATTCCGCAAATCTGCCCACGGTTAACCTCGGTAAGGCTGCCGACCTCAAGGTTGGTGAATGGGTATTGGCGATTGGCTCACCGTTTGGTTTCGAGCATTCGGTGACTGCTGGTATTGTCAGTGCCAAGGGACGCAGTCTGCCGTCAGAAAACTATGTGCCTTTCATTCAAACCGATGTTGCCATAAATCCCGGTAATTCCGGGGGGCCGTTGTTCAACCTCAAAGGTGAGGTTGTTGGTGTAAATTCACAGATTTTCAGTCGCTCTGGTGGCTTCATGGGACTCAAAATCATTGAGGGCAGCCCGGCTGATCAGGCTGATCTTCAGGTTGGCGACATAATTTTAAAATTTAATGGCCAAATAATCGAACGGTCTTCACAACTGCCGCCACTGGTAGGCAGCAGTCCATTGGGCAAGCCGGCGACAGTTGAAATTATAAGAAACGGTAAGCGTTTGGAATATCAGCTGAATGTTCAGCAGCTTCCTGATACTAACAAAGTAGCCGGTCAGTCTGATACCAAGAGTGAATTCAGGGACCGGGTGGGTCTTGTGGTGAAAAATATATCTAAAACCCAACGTGAACAACTGGGTTTGGATATGAAAGAAGGTGTGCTTGTTACCGACGTTAAAGCTGGTGCCGCCAGGCTTGCAGGTGTCAAGGTTGGCGATATTATTACTCGTGTTAATAACCGTTCAATCCAGTCTACCGCTGATTACGATGATGTTATGGGTCGTGCCGAGCCAGGCCGAAATGTGGCTTTACTTATCCATCGGGATGAAAAGGCGCTGTTCATACCCATTCGTATACCATTGCAATAGTTAAAAAGTGTGCCAGTTTGATGTGCTATAGGGTATGATTGCGTTCTTTATTTTTTGCGCTACGCAGTAAGTTTCATCCTAATTCATGCCCGAACTCGATAAAATTCGAAATTTTTCCATTATTGCACACATAGATCACGGAAAATCGACGATAGCGGATCGTTTTATCCAGTACTGTGGTGGTCTGACAGAGCGCGAAATGAATGCCCAGGTGCTTGATTCAATGGATATTGAACGAGAGCGCGGCATAACCATCAAGGCGCAGAGCGTCACGCTTCACTACAAATCTCCCAGTGATGGCGAAACTTACCAGCTAAATTTTATTGATACGCCTGGCCATGTGGATTTCTCATACGAGGTTTCTCGATCTCTGGCTGCCTGTGAAAGTGCACTGCTTGTCGTGGATGCAGCCCAGGGTGTTGAAGCACAAAGTGTCGCAAACTGTTATACCGCGATTGACCAGGGCCTTGAGGTTATTCCCGTCCTTAACAAGATAGATCTTCCCGCCGCAGAGCCTGACAGGGTAATTAATCAAATCGAAGAAATTATCGGTATCGATGCACATAATGCCATTCGTGTTTCCGCAAAAACCGGCGTTGGTATTCCCGACCTGCTTGAGCAACTGGTTGAATTGACGCCACCACCGAAAGGTGATGTTGATGCTCCTTTGCAGGCCCTGATAATAGACTCATGGTTTGATGCTTATGTTGGTGTCATTTCCCTGATTCGTATTGTTAACGGCAGTATCAAGCCGAAAGATAAAATACATGTGATGTCGACAGGTCGTGTTTACCAGGTCGAGAAAGTCGGAGTATTTACCCCCAAACTACACGATATGCCGATCCTCAGTACCGGTGAAGTGGGCTATGCCATTGCCGGTATCAAGGATATTGACGGTGCCCCGGTCGGTGACACGATCACCCTCGAAAACAATCGTGCAAAAGATTCTTTGCCGGGTTTCAAGGAGTTACAGCCAAGGGTATTTGCCGGTCTTTTTCCTGTCACCTCGGATAATTACGAAGATCTACGGGAGGCTTTGCAAAAATTAAAGCTTAATGATGCGGCATTGAATTTTGAGCCGGAAAC
>JARRJW010000191.1:0-915 GCA_037388785.1 Gammaproteobacteria bacterium | reverse complement strand
TTTTCGCTGTGGTTTTCTTGGCATGCTACATATGGAAATCATCCAGGAACGATTGGAAAGAGAATATGACCTTGACCTGATTACAACTGCACCTACGGTGATCTACCAGGTTGAAAAGACCGATGGAGAGGTTATTAAGGTTGATAATCCGGCAGATTTACCAGAACCAGGCCAGATAGAAGAGATACGTGAACCTATTATTGATGCGCATATCCTGGTGCCCAATGATTACCTGGGAGCGGTAATATCGCTTTGTGTTGAAAAAAGAGGCATACAGAAAGATCTGCAGTACCTGGGTGGTCAGGTTCAGGCACATTATGAGCTTCCGCTTAATGAAGTGGTACTCGATTTCTTTGACCGGCTGAAGTCCTGTAGCAGGGGATATGCTTCTTTTGAATACAATTTCAAAGAATTCAGGGCTGCTGATCTGGTTAAACTGGACATATTGATCAACTCTGAAAAGGTTGATGCGCTTTCAATTATTGTTCATCGTGATTATTCACAAAGTCGTGGCCGTGAACTGGCAGAAAAAATGCGCGAAATTATTCCTCGTCAGATGTTCGAAGTAGCGATTCAGGCCGCTATTGGCGCAAAAATCATAGCCCGTACCACGGTCAAAGCATTAAGGAAAAATGTTACGGCCAAGTGCTATGGCGGTGACATTACCCGCAAACGTAAATTACTGGAAAAACAAAAAGCCGGTAAAAAGCGTATGAAACAGGTCGGAAGCGTGGAAATTCCCCAGGAGGCTTTTCTCGCTGTGCTTAAAGTAGGAAAGGGTGATTAACCCTGAAGTTTATGGATCAAGATATGACATTCAGTTTTAACTTGCCGACAGTTCTTGTACTGGCTTCGGCGATTACCGGCTTCATCTGGTTGCTCGACAGCCTGTTTTTTGCCAAAAAAAGGCGCCAG
>JARRJW010000190.1:0-4216 GCA_037388785.1 Gammaproteobacteria bacterium | reverse complement strand
TGTGGTCCATGGCAATCAGTACAGGCCATTTTCTGTTCACGAATGGGATGGCCATAAGGCTTATTGGACTGCAATCTCACGGTTGTATGGCAGGTGTAACAAACGTCTGGCTGAGTGGCTTTGCTGAGTACCTTGTCGTGCTCATGCATACGATGGCAGCCAACACATCCCACATCTTCAGCCGCATGGCTACCAACATTCCAGTGCACAAAATTTTCATTTTTATGGCAGGTCTGGCAGACAGCGTTCTGTTCCGGAACGGTCATCGTGGTTAACTTTGGACTAAACGCGGTTAAGCCTTCCTCGGTTTTTGTACCGGCACTCAACACGTGCTCCTCAACCTCTCCATGGCAGGTTGAACATTCGGTTAAGTTGACAGCAGTGCGTTCATCACCGACAACCCAGTGACGACTGGATTTCATAAATTCATACTGCTCCAGGTGACAACCACTACAGACTTCGGCGCGAATAGTGGCTTGCTCAGTAGTTTGCTCCTTATTTTCTTCGGCCTGCAGGGGTAGGCCAATGATAAGCAGCAAGATTCCTGTAATGAATCCATATCGCTTCCTGTGAAAATCCAATGTCTTAGGCTCCAAAATTTTTATTAAACGGCATTATACCTACTCATTAACAGTGATAAACAACAATTAGTCATTAATTGAATGTCTGGCCTCACCCGCCTGGTACAGCGGGTCGGCCTTATAACCGAGACTGGACCAGTCCATTCTCGTCTGATCTGGGCCATGGCAATCCCCACAGATCAAGGCGTTGTCAACGGCCTCAACCATGTGATTAATTCGCCAGTAGGTTATCGTGTTGATAAAACCATACTTGCCACTGTAATCCAGCCCCCTGGCCTGCATGCCAATTCGTGCAGCACTATCCCAATCGACATTCTCCCAGAAACCGGTATCGCCGGTAAGATGTGGATTGATCAGGTAGTTGTGTACCGTATCGAAGATCTGCTTACCTTTATGCACCTTGAACGGGTAAATCCTGGCCTGCTTATCGTCCTTATCGCCAATCGGCCAGTTCAAATACAGTTCTTCTTTACCTGGGTCAAACTTTTCTCCCCAAGTGTAGATACCGGATTTACCGTTGTACCAGGCATATTCAGGTACCACATTACTTTGCCAGACAAACCGTCCCTTGTAGGGCAAGTAATCCAGGTTACCTTTCTCATCATAATGCTTTTTTTCGCCTTTTTTCGCAGCCGACCAGTCCCATGCCATTTTGGTAGCCTCTGCCTTGGCATAACTGGGTATATGACAGGTTTGACAGGCAATACTCTGGGAGTGATGGTTGAGCACTTTCTTATCGTGAACCGGCGCACTGTGGCAATCTTCGCAAAAGACATTATTTTCACCAGCCGGTGACGCCGACATGGTATGTCCGGGAATTTGGTGTTTTTCGGTTTTATGGCAAGTCTGGCACTGAAAATTCAAGCCATCACGGTTCATGTGAATATCCAGTTTTGAATCAGCATGAATCAGTGTTTTTTCCAGGTCACCATGCTTGACAGCATGGGCACCACCACCATAAAAATGACATGTACCACAATTATGACGCTGAGGCGCCCCGACCTTTTTGGCAATTATTTCCAGGTCAACGTTTAAATCGGCTACCCCACCAACCCCGGCAAGACGCTTGTATTCGCCGGTGGTATCGTGGCACACGAGACAGTCAATGTGAGAAGAGTCATCGAAGTCAAAATTATCATCTTTCCAGCCGTAGCCGGCATGACATTCTGTACATTTATCCAGGTTAGAGGCAACGCCAATGCAAAAATTATTCACCGCATGTCGCTTACCTGTCTGCACTCGCCCCTTACCGGCTAATTGCTGCCAACTGGACCATGTCCAGTGGGTCGTCTGCATGAAGTCATCAGCCTGCTGTTCATGACATTCCAGGCAAGTATCCGTGACATCAACGCCATCAGCGAAAGGGCCTTCGATCTCTTCATGCTCTGGAATTATTTTAAATGAATCGGTTTGCGAACTTGCTAACAACATGGAGCAGCTCATCAGAGCTGCCAATAAGGCAATCAACCAGGTTTTTTTCTTGGACATCGTTTAATTCAAGCCATACAACGGGAGAATATTTATATCATTCTACTCTTAAAATAACTTTTCGAAAAATCCCCATTTTTCTATATACTATATAGTTATAAAAATCAGACGGTAGTATTAACGGGAGAGAGCTGTGCCTGGCTCAATAAAAAAAGCGGTTGCACTAAACACATTGGTTTTACTCTTACCAATGGCGGCAAGTGCAGAGTCCAACATGCAGGATGCCGTTGATGAAACTGAAAACACAACAGAAAATACGGCAGGTCAAACCAAAAAACCCGGCTATCATGCCGCTGGTTTCCGCATAAGGCCTTCTGTCTCAGTTACCGGCAAATTTGATGACAACATCTTTGCCACTGACACTGATGAAGAATCTGATTTTATTACTGTCATCTCCCCCCGACTAAACGTCGACTCCACCTGGGATAAACACAGTCTGCGCTTCAAAGTTGGCGCTGATGTTGGCCGATACGGCGATTTCGATGCCGAAAATTACGATGATTTCTGGTTAACCGCCGACGGTAAATACAACCTGACTCCATCAACCGATATTTTTGGTGGTCTCGGTTATGGTAGCGAACATGAAGGTCGTGACTCACCTGATGCCGTTCTAGGCGGCCTATCCCCCACCACCTATACCTCAAGAAACGGTTATGTCGGTATCAAGACCCTGCAAGACAGTACCACCTATAGAATTGGCCTGACGTATGAAGACCTGGATTTTGAAGATGTGTTGGACGCTGCAGGCGGCAGCATTATCAATGACGACCGTGACCGGGAACTTTGGGGCCTGGGTGTGCGCGCTACCCACAACCTGGATAAAGGCCGGGATGTTTACCTTCAGGCACTCTACGATATCCGAGACTACGATGAAACTGTCGATCAAAATGGCTATGAACGGGATTCTGATGGCTACCGTGTTGCCCTCGGCCTGAAAAATAATTTTGACAGTGGTAACAAAGTCGAAGCTTACATTGGTTACTTCTCTCAGGACTACGATGACGATACCTTCAGTTCTGTTGATAGCATGGATTTTGGTGGCAGTTTCACATACCGGCCCAATGCCAATACCAAGCTGACAGGTAACCTGGTACGCACGTTAAACGAAACCACGATTGCCGGAAGTTCTGGCTATATCAACACGTCCTTTTCAGGAAAACTCGAACATCGCATCTCTCAGCAATTGATACCGTATCTGTCACTGGGTTATGCCGAATCCGATTTTCAGGATCACGGTCGTGAAGACCAGATCTATTCTGCAGAGGCTGCGGTTAAATATTATGTAGCGCGCAATGCGTTCTTCACCGCCGGTTATCGTCATGTTGAGCGTGATTCCAATGACTTCGGCTTAATCAACAGTTCTGACGATTATGAGAAAGACTCGGTTTTCGTAACCTTTACCTCGCAGGGTTATCCAATCATTGAACCTTATATTTCGGACTACAGCACGCATGGCGAAGTCGAGATTGGCGCGTTGTATTTAAGTGACGACTCCAAACGATTCGGCCGCTATACCGGGCTGGATTCATCAGGTACCCGCTTAAACGGCAGTTTCCTGGTAGAAAGTAAAGACAGCAATAATGGCTGGGCAACCCTCGAAGGTAGAGACCTCGGCCTGGATTCAAGGTCTCTGGATATTGATTGGGGCTCACAGGGCGAGTACACCGCCTGGTTAAATTACAACCAGCAACCCTTTACCCAGTTCGTCGGCAGCTCTATTTTTGAAGGTATCGGCAGTACCTTCCTGGGTCTCCCGACAGTATGGGACAGAGGTGACACAACTGCTGACCTCACAGACTTAACCACCAGCCTGCAAGAGGTTGAAATTGGTACCATGCGCAAAAAACTTGGTATCGGCTCATCTTTCATTCAAAAGCAAAACTGGACGATTTCAGTCGGTTATGAAACCGAAACCAAGGAAGGCTTCCAACAGGTTGCCGGCATTGTTGGCCATGCACCCGGCGACCCTGCCCGCGCCGTCATGTTGCCTGCCCCGATTGATTACACCACCAATGTCTTAAAAGCCTCTTTAGGCTATTTTGACGATCAAACTTCATTAAACCTGGCTTACCAGAGTTCCTTTTTTATGAACAACCTGAAAGCCGTGACCTGGGAAAATCCATTTGATGGTAAACCAGGCCCGCGTG
>JARRJW010000189.1:0-4239 GCA_037388785.1 Gammaproteobacteria bacterium | reverse complement strand
AAAACATTATCCAGGCCTCAGACGGGCACAACCTGGAACGACAACTGGAAGTCGCCGCAGATGCGTTGCGCCTGCCACCCTGGGATGCCGATGTCACCAAGCTTTCCGGTGGTGAACGCCGCCGTGTTGCCTTGTGTCGCCTGTTATTGTCAGCACCCGATATGCTGTTGCTGGATGAGCCTACCAACCATCTGGATGCCGAATCTGTCGCCTGGCTGGAGCGCTTCCTGCATGACTATAACGGTACCGTGGTAGCGGTAACCCATGACCGTTACTTCCTCGACAATGTTGCCGGCTGGATTCTGGAACTTGACCGCGGCCACGGCATTCCCTGGGAAGGCAACTACTCATCCTGGCTGGAACAAAAGGAAGCCCGCTTGGAACAGGAACAAAAAACCGAAGCCGCCCGTATCAAAAGCATGAAACAGGAACTTGAATGGGTGCGTTCAAACCCCAAGGGACGCCAGGCAAAAAGCAAGGCGCGTCTTGCCAGGTTTGAAGAACTGCAAAGCCAGGACTTCCAGCAACGCAATGAGACCAATGAACTTTATATTCCACCTGGCCCCAGGCTCGGTGACCTGGTTATTGAAGCGAAGAACCTGAAAAAATCCTTTGGCGACAAACTGTTGTATGACGGCCTGTCATTTAACCTGCCCAAGGGTGGTATCGTTGGCGTGATCGGTCCTAACGGCGCCGGTAAAACCACGCTGTTCAGAATGATTACCGGCCAGGAACAGCCGGATGAAGGTGAACTGCGACTGGGTGATACCGTCAAGGTTGCCTATGTAGACCAGTCACGTGATGCGCTGGATAACAACAAAACCGTCTGGGAAGAAATTTCCGGCGGCTCAGACATTCTTACCGTAGACCGTTATGAAGTCCAGTCGCGCGCCTATGTCAGCCGCTTTAATTTCAAAGGCAGTGACCAGCAAAAACGTGTTGGTGATTTATCCGGTGGTGAACGCAACCGTGTCCATCTGGCCAACATGCTTAAATCCGGTGGTAATTTGTTGTTGCTTGATGAACCCACCAACGACCTTGACGTGGAAACATTGCGCGCCCTGGAAGAGGCCCTGCTTAACTTCCCCGGCTGCGCGGTTGTCATCTCGCATGACCGCTGGTTCCTCGACCGCATTGCCACACATATTCTGGCATTTGAAGGTGATTCTGACGTGGTCTGGTTTGAAGGCAACTATGAAGATTATGAAAAAGACCGCAAGCGTCGACTCGGCGATGCGGCTGATCAGCCGCATAGAATTAAGTACAAAAAAATAGACGCTTAATAAATTCTACGTAATTTATTATCCATGACTAAACCAGAAAACGCTTTCCAGAACTGTCAAAAACAGGGATGTATTCACAGCGGTTCTGAAAAGCATTTCTGGTTTCATGCCATTTTCTCAATTTTCATTCTTAACATATTTTTTAGTTCTGCTGTTTTGGCCGATGTTGTCAAACCTGCCCTGGTTGAAATCAGTGTCTACACCAGTGGCAAGTACAAGGTTGAAGTCAGGGCCAGCGTCGAAGCCTTACTGACGGGTATTAATGCAAAGTATAAAGATACGACCCAGGCGCCGACTGCCGAAGAATATGATGAACTGAGAGCACTTCAGGGCCCTGAACTCGAAGAAAGGTTTAAATCATTTCATAGTAAGTTTGAAGAGAACGTAGCACTCAATATCGATGGCAAGCCAACGACCTTAAATATCACCAGTGTCGAAATACCGGAACCTGGCTACGTCAAGGTACCCAGAAACAGCATCATCTACCTTGAAGGTGAAATTCCACGTCACGCCAAAACCCTTACCTGGTACTACCCGGCATTATTTGGTGACAATGCCGTCAGGGTCAGACAAGTTGATGAAGCCAATGAAAAATGGTTTTGGTCGCAGTGGCAATGGATACGTAATGACCAGCCCAGCTCACCGTTTTCTCTAACCGAGGTGTTCACAAAGCGCTCTACTTTCTCTGTGGTTTCAGAATACATCATGGCGGGTTTTGAACATATCCTGCCGATGGGAATGGATCATATTCTTTTCATCCTGGGTATCTTTTTGCTCAGTACCCGCGTTAAACCGCTGCTCTGGCAGGTCACCATGTTCACGGCTGCCCATACCATCACGCTTGGGCTATCGATGAATGGTATCATCAATTTACCTGCCAACATCGTTGAGCCCCTGATCGCACTGTCGATTGCTTACATCGGTTTTGAAAACATTTATCACAAAAGCCTGCATAACAGCCGCCTGGTCATTGTGTTTGCATTTGGTCTGTTGCACGGCATGGGGTTTGCCAGTGTCCTGCAAGAGTTCGGCATGCCCGCGGATGCCTTTCTGACCGCATTAATCAGTTTTAATATTGGCGTTGAAATTGGTCAGCTGGTCATTATTTCGCTGGGCTTCCTGGCGGTTGGCTTCTGGTTTAGCAAAAAGCCCTGGTATCGCCAGGTTGTCATCATTCCAAGCTCTCTTGTGATCTCCCTGACCGGTTTATACTGGACCTACGATAGAGTGATTATTTAGAGCAGTGAATGACTAAAATTCCCGCGAACCCGACCTGGCCGGTTATTATTCATTACGCCAATGACCCTGAACTGGATTTGATTTATAGCCAGGACGAATGGAATTCAAGAGAACATCTTGAACAGTTTGACTTTCAAACTGATGACAAGATTATTGATAGCAATGGCTGGGTTTTTGAATTTGCCATTAACAGCCCCGGTTCCTCTAGAGCTGTCTGCTCAGGAAAACGCATCCAACTCGACGAATTACTCGGTTTAATCAAGGCTCATATGTCGGAAGCAGGCGCCTGTTGTGTCGCAAAACTTTATGCACCCGATTATGCCGAAGCCTTTAAGATAATCATTGATGCAAAGAAGAGTGAAGCCTGAACGGCTTCACCCGGCAGAATTTACTTGATTGCAGCCAATGCTGCTGCGTAGTCTGGTTCCTGGGCAATTTCCGGAACCTGTTCGGTGTAAATGACGTTGCCCTGCTCATCAACAATCACGACAGCACGCGATAAAAGACCCGCCAAAACACCTTCTTCAATACCGACACCGTAGTCTTTGCCAAAAGCGGGGCTTTTGAAAACCGACAGTGAAACGACATTTTCAATCCCTTCCGTACCACAGAAACGGGCAAAGGCAAAAGGCAGGTCTGCTGAAATACAAAGCACCACGGCATTATCCATGGCCGCCGCTTCCTGGTTAAAGCGACGGATGGAATCAGCGCAAACCGGTGTATCGAGACTTGGAAAAATATTAAGCACCACTTTTTTACCCGCAAAATCCTGCAAGGTAGCATCTGCAAGATCTGTATTGGTTAGCGTAAAGTCAGGCGCTTTGGAACCAACTGCCGGAAGATCGCCAACAGTATTAAACGGGTTGCCTTCTAGTGTAATTTGAGCCATGTGAATTCCTCTGGTGATTTAAAGCTTTAAGATACTAGTGAAGCCCTCGTTAGAATCAAGGGCTTTTTTCTGGGGTCTTTATGAAATGGATTAATTAACGCTTAAACAGAATTTTTCAGTTTTACATAAGCATCGTATCGCTGGTTTGCTTCTTCTTTAAGCTGGTCCATATTTTCCAATAGCGGCCAACCGGTGGTATGTTGCTCAACCAGACTCATCATCATGTCAATGTGTGATTCATCTGCATTCAGGCAGGGAATGTAATCGTAACTCTGACCACCGGCTTCCAGAAACACAT
Source organism: Gammaproteobacteria bacterium (assembly GCA_037388785.1). Lineage (GTDB taxonomy): Bacteria > Pseudomonadota > Gammaproteobacteria > Chromatiales > Chromatiaceae > JABDQZ01. Next base: position 530 of record JARRJW010000189.1, on the reverse strand, counting down.
CACGGTTTTCCATGGCGATCTCCTCCAGGGTTTCCAGACAATCGGCACTAAACCCCGGACACACGACGTGAACGCTTTTCACTCCGGATTTCCCCATGGATTCAAGCGTATGATCGGTATAAGGTTTCAGCCATTCCTTGGGACCCAGACGAGACTGAAAGCTTAATTGCCATTGATCATCACTTAAGCCGAGTTTTTTAGCCAGCAAACGCGCGGTTTTATGGCATTCACAATGATAGGGATCACCTTTTTCCAGGTAGTCCCTGGGCACACCATGAAAAGACATCAGCAGTTTCTCTGGCTGAGCATGCTCTTGCCAATAAGCCTGGATACTTGAAGCCAGCGCATCGATGTACATTTCATTATCATGATAATGGTTGATGAAACGGACTTCGGGAATCAAACGCCAGTTTTGCAACTCACTGCTGACTGCGTCAAAAGTCGATGCAGTCGTGGAAGCTGAATACTGCGGATATAGCGGAAATACCAATACCCGTCGAACGCCCCTGGCACGTAATGCTTCAAGGCCA
>JARRJW010000188.1:0-4253 GCA_037388785.1 Gammaproteobacteria bacterium | reverse complement strand
AGAACTGCCCTGAAAAACCCCTGTTGATTAATACAGATACAATATCAGAGCCATCATCAGACAGAACGAACAGCAAATACAGTAATTACGACTTTATTATTACCCTGGGAAAAAAAGCCTGGCTAAAAACCGAGGCATTGAACCTTGGGGAAAAAATCAAAACTCTTCATGCAGTTTTACCTTTAGATCAATTAATTATCAATGCAAAGCCCAATCAGTATTTTTTAGTTCTTGAACAATCCTATGAAAAACAGCTTCGAATTCTTAGCGATTTATTATATGAACACCCCAATATTGGTGTCATATATTCAAATGATTCAGCATGGCGAAAAGCATTAATTGAAAATGCATCTGAAAATATCAGCATAACTACGGATTTTAGAAAAATTGAACCCTTAGATTACTCAAGCATCAGCAAACTGCTAAACCAAAAGAAAATTAAGGCGAACAATATCTTAATGTTGCCGGATAAACAGCTTTATAACAGAAACAATATCAGCCAAATACTTCTTTCTGGATATGCGAATAACATAACATTTATCGGATACTCGATTTCTTTGGCAAAAACCGGCGCACTTGCATCAATTATTACCCCACAAAATGATATCGCCAGTGACATTTCAAAGCTTAGTTATGAAATATTGGACCAGAAAAAAATGCCTGGCATCTACTATCCCAGTTCTTACAAGGTTTTTATCAATCAAAGTATTCTGGAGACACTGAATATAAGTATTAAAAAAGATTTTTTTGATACTCACCCGGTAGAGGTTATTCAATGAAATTCGACTTGAGCAACAATCTATACAGGCGTGTTATTCTGCTCTCAATAATCCCGGCTGCGATTATTTCTATCGGCATCACCATTTATTTCACTTCTCAGCGCATTAGCGATACCAATGCACTATTAGAACAAAGCGCCGAAGCACTCGCCAAACAAATTGCAAGTGAGAACATAAACCATGTTTTTTCTGGAAATACCAAGGCGCTCGATAACAATATCCAATTCCACCTGAAGAGTAATGCCGATCTTTTTAAAATTGAAATTTTTTCAAATAGCGGATTATTGCTAAGCAAGGAAAAAGAAACAAGCTCACCTGGCAAACAAAGAATTTACCAGGCAGATATACAATTAATACCCCTCAGCGACAGCCTTGGTGATTTTGAAGAATCCAGCCCTGAAAAATTATTGCCGGTCAAAATCGGCAAAACCATTATTCACGTAAGTGACAAATCAGATTTTAATAACCAAGAACTTTTCATAGCAGCTTTAATCACCGTTTTTGCGATTATTCTCATATCCATATTAACCGGATTGTATCTTTCAAGAAAAATCTATAAACCCATTTCTCAGCTTGTTAATGCTTTTGTAAATTTGGGAAATAAAAAATTTGATACGCGGGTTAAAGAAGATTCAAGCCAGGAAATTCTTGTTATGCAAAAAGGATTCAATGAAATGGCAGCATCGCTTGAAAACATGAATGATCAAATCGACCGCGAAGTCACCCAGATAACCAACGACCTGAATACCAGCCTTCAGGCCCTTGAGATTCAAAATATTGAGCTGGATATAGCCAGAAAAGAAGCGATCGAATCAACAAGAATCAAATCTAAATTCCTTGCCAATATGAGCCATGAAATCCGTACTCCAATGAATGGCATTATTGGGTTTACCTCTTTATTAAGAAAATCGGGTCTGAATGAAAAACAGCATTCTTTTGTTGACACCATAGAACAGTCATCAACAAAGCTGTTACAGATCCTAAATGACATTCTCGACTATTCGAAACTGGAGGCAGGCAAAATAAAAATCAATCAACTGCCCTTTAACTTAAAAGATACCGTAACTGAAGTTGTTAACCTTTTTACTCCTCTTGCTCACGAAAAAAAGTTACACCTGCTGTCTATCATTTACAATGATGTGCCAACTGCCCTTATTGGTGACTCACTCAGAGTTGCCCAAATACTCTCAAACCTTTTGAGTAATGCTATAAAATACACATATTCCGGTGAAATTATTCTGCGGGTTGCAATTGCCGAGGAAAACACTAACGAAGTACTTCTGAGCTTTTCCGTGTCAGATACCGGCGTAGGTATTTCAGAAGAAGAGCAAAAATCTCTTTTCAATCCATTTCGCCAGTTAGAAAATGAACTTAACCGCAATTACTCTGGAACGGGCCTGGGTTTAAGTATCAGTAATTCTTTAACAACAATGATGGGCGGCAATTTCGAACTTGAGAGCAAAACCGGCGTTGGTTCAACTTTTACTGTATTTTTGCCTTTTAGACAGGACAAGTCTGAAGTTAAAAAAATATTAACAGTACAGAAACAAGATGCTTTCGAGGGCCTTAATGCCCTGATTTATGATGACCATCAACTTTCCAGAACTGCAACAAACAATCTTTTACAGCATTTAGGATTCCAGACACAAAGTACTGCTGATTCGGTTGAATTTATAAGATTAAAAAATCTAAATAAATTTGATCTCAATTTTATATCCATTGCTCCATATCAGCTCGACGACTCAGACATTCTTAAAGGCATGCTAAATCGTATTACGGATGAAAATTCAATCATTCTTATTTCATCCTCTGATGATAATTTTATCGAGGAATTAAGTAATACCTATCATCGACCAATTCTCATATCTCCTGTTTCTGAAAAAAGCTTAAAAGAAATCATTCTTTTTTCTTTGAACAAAGATAAAGGAAAATCTGATATTTCGGAAAAACTCAGTTCGGTTATTGATTTTTCAAATCTAAACATCCTTGTTGTTGATGACAATGACGTTAACCAAAAGCTATTGGCTTCATTACTCGAAAATACACATGCCAATATTATTTCGGCTTATAACGGGCTCGAAGCGGTTAATTTAATTGAAAATAACAATATTGATCTGGCATTCATGGATATCCATATGCCGATCATGAATGGCATTGATGCCACCAAAATTATCAGGCAATCAGGCCGCAATTTTCCTGTTATAGCACTAACTGCCGATGCCGGCTTTACCAATACTGATACTTTAATTGAGCAGGGTTTCAACGGTGTTTTAATTAAACCCGTTAATGTCGATAATCTCCGGAATATTATTACCCAGATTCACAGGGGTGAAAATATCAGCATAAAACAAAATAGTTTTGCAGAACACCAAAGTAATAGCGATCATAAAGAGCTACCAATCAGGGATAGAAAACAGGCTTTGAGAATCACTGACAACCAGTTAACCGTTGCCAATAAGCTTTTACACAAATTGGTAGATGAACTTCCCGCTATGCTAAAAGATATTGATCAGTATCTTAATGATAAAAACTGGAAGGAACTGTGGCAAACCCTTCATCGCATTCATGGGTCGGCATCGGTTTGTGCTGTTCTTGCATTGGCAGCTACGGTCAAGGAATTACAACAAATGATCGACAGGTCAGAATATTCCAAACTTCAGGAGGGCTTAAAAAACCTGGAGTATGAATATAAAAGACTGAAAGACTATTCAGATAAACTACCTAAAGAGAATCCACCTGTATGAGTTGTTTCATTACTGAAACAGACTCTTCAAGACCGGTAAATAATGCCCGGGCTACAATAGCGTGGCCGATGTTAAGTTCTCTAACACCATCAATTTCTGCAATTTGTCTGACATTATGATAATCAAGGCCATGCCCGGCATTGACATGTAAACCTTGCTCAGTACCTTGAATGACCGATTCCTGAATACGGGATAATTCTTTGGATTTTAATTCAAGTGTTGCTGCCTCTGCATAATGCCCAGTGTGAATCTCGATCACGGGCACACCAACTTTGACCGCTGCCTCTATTTGTCTGGGTTCAGCATCTATAAAAAGCGAAACTCGAATGCCCGATTCCGCCAGCGTTGCACAATAATCTGTTAAATAAACTTCGTTTGCGAGCACATCCAACCCGCCTTCAGTTGTAAGCTCCTCTCTTTTCTCAGGAACGAGACATACATCAGCTGGCTTTACATCGCAGGCAATCTCCAGCATTTCGGCGGTTGCTGCCATTTCAAGGTTCATTCTGGTTTGCAAAACATCTTTAAGCATGTAGACATCTCTATCCTGTATGTGGCGTCTATCTTCACGCAGGTGTAATGTAATGGCATCGGCACCTGCCTGTTCAGAAAGCAAAGCTGCCTGGATCGGCTCCGGGTATCGGGTGCCGCGTGCCTGCCTTATCGTGGCGACATGATCGATATTTACACCTAACAGTCTTTGATAATTTAATGTCATTTACTTTCCTTA
>JARRJW010000187.1:0-4262 GCA_037388785.1 Gammaproteobacteria bacterium | reverse complement strand
ATGATGCGTCGTGTTGGCGCACGTTTGCAGCGCCGTGTCGGACCACCATTAAAACCATCATCATACCAACAACAAATGCAATCAACGGCATCAGTGCCAGTTCAATCAGTAATTCGCCTAATCCAATTTGCATATTGGCACTCTTTAAATTATTACCACAGCCATCATGGCAGTGACAGCAACCAGCATTAAAATCAGCATATGCGCCTGATTAAAAAACGACCGGCTTACTACCGAAGCAAGGTTAACCAATGAAGTCAACGCCCCTTCAAACCATTTAAAACTATAGCGATACCAGGGTTTGATAATATGCATCAAACCGGCATAAAAATTATCACTGTACTGGTACTGGTTGTTCGCATTCAGGAAATGACCACCAGCATAGTTGTCAAGTTGATGAACCCTTCGACTTTTTCCCGTAGATAAAAATAATATGGAGGCAATAGCAAATCCTGAAAATAAAACAACAACTACCCATATCATATCGAGGTCACCGCTGATATTGCTGCCGGAGGAAGTAATGCCTCCAAGATGGTAATCAATCGGGGTAAGACCCATGGCCAGCTGTGCGGATACGACATACTCCAATATCAGGCCAGGCATCACGCCTGTCGCCAGTACGACAACAGATAAAAGCAGCATGGGTATTGTCATACTCCATGGCGCCTCCTTGATATGTTCATGCTCAAGCCTGAGCTGGCCAAGAAAACTGTTATGCAGAAGTTTATAAACTGAAAGAATGGTGCCAAGGGTACCGATAACTGCAGCCAGAAATACCAGTGGCATACCTTCGTTCAACAGCGAACGATAAACCAGCCATTTGGAAACAAAACCGTTCATTGGCGGCAAACCGGCCAAACCAATAATACCAATCAACATCACCAGGAATGATAAAGGCATGCGGGCAACAAGCCCGCCAAGCTTATTAAGGTCAGAGGTGCCGGTTCTGTGAATAATGGCAAAAACCGACATGAACAAAGCAGCCTGATAGCTCGCATGATTAAACACATGCATCAATCCACCTGCGGATCCCATACGGTCAAACATTAGCAGACCCAGCATCATGTAGCCGCCCTGGCCTATTCCATGCCAGGCGAGAAGCAGTCGTGCATCATTCTGTCTGAGGGCCGTGAAAGTCGGCAATACGATGCTAATGGCAGCAATCCATATTAGTAAATTTCTGACTGAGAACATGTCAGGAATCAGTTCTAACTGCTGAAGTGTCTCCAGGCTAACGACATGCATGAGCGTCACTATGATTGCAAAAAGCCCCATACGGGAAGAAATCGCTCCCAGAAATGATGTCGCTGGTCCTGCTGTCAGGCCATAAGCAGGTGCCTGCCATAAATGAAATGGCATAAGTCCCATCTTTACGGAAAAACCGCCAATGAAAAGAACTGCTAAAGCCGCATATTGATAGGGATTTAAATTTAATCCGTAAAGCGCATCGAAATTCAAAGAGCCTGTCCAGTTGTATATCAGCACGATACCTGCAAGTACGGACATGCCGCCGGCAATGGCATAGGTGATATACCGCAGCGAAGCTTGAAGGCTATCTTCCTTGCCCAGCATCATCAACAATACACCAGCCCAGGAAACCAGCTCCCAACTAATGAACAGAGATAGAAAATCACCTGCTGACAATAAAAGTAACATGGCAAAAACGTTAACAGCCAAGGCGCCATGTAGCATTTTTTGCTGATGGCTGGTGGCAAACCAGGACACCAGAAAAGCTGTACCGATGGTAATCAGCGCGAAAAACCAGGACAGACCATTAAATGACCAACTGATTGTGTGATTTAAAAAATTAAAAACTACTGAAGAGGTTTGTACCGAGGCCGGATCTATCTTAAACAGTGCGACCAGTTGAACAGCATAACCCATCGTGGTTAACATTCTTCCTGTTAAACTTGCGGAAAGCAGAACAGCAGCACCCAGCGTTATCAGGCTCAGTAACAGTAAAAGATCTAGAGCATTCATATCCCTGCTCCCGAGGAACCGAGAACTCGTGCAATATAGCCATTCAAATCTGTCAGCTGATCTGTCATCGAGTTAAGCATGATATTGACCGTCTCCAGTTCCACCACTGAAACCAATAGTAAAACTGTCAACACAGATACAGTTAACTGATCAAGAAATGAATGCCTGAGTATATTGCCGGAAGTATCGGTTTCGGTTCCGTAAAGATGGTTGAAAACCCTGAACAGGTAAAATGCTTCGATCACGGTCATAATCAATATCACTATCATGGCCAGGTAAGCAGTGTTATCGGCCAAACCGGTAAGTAATAAAAATTTTGCCCAGAAACCAGGTAGAGGAGGAACGCCAATGATTGACAGCGCAATAATCACAAACGCTGCACTGAGCAACCAGGTCTTACGGCCCTGCCCGTTTAACAGCGAAAAATTCCCTCCCCATTTTTCAGCAATAAGGAAAAGTGCCGGCTTGGTCAGCATATGATGAAACATGACTGCCAGCCCGGCAATTATGCCGGCTTTGCCGGGAATTGAGAATGCAACAAAGACAAGCCCTAGCTGACCTACTGAAGACCAGGAAATCATACGCGTAAAATCATTGGCCTTGAGTGCACTTAATTCACCTACGATAACCCCGGCCAAGCCGAGAATTAAGACAAACTGCCTGGCTTCGTCATAAGGGAAAATAAACAACATGACCTTGATGATCACCAAAACAGCAAGCTTTGAGATAACGCCGGCCAGTAATGCGGAAAGACGCCTTGAGGTTGCTGAATAAACTTCAGGCACCCAACTGTTAACCGGAAATAATTCTGCTTTCACGCCAAAACCCACCAGGATAAGGATAAACGCAGTTAGACCGATAGGGTTGTAAAGAGTCGTTTGCAATGTGGCAAGATGGGCAAAATTCAACGTGCCCGTCAGAAAATAGATTAAGGAAATACCAACCAGGGCCAAAACTGAACCAGTAGCTGATACGATCAGATAACGAAAGGCAGCAGCAAAGCCAGTATCGAAGCCAGTATCGAAGCCGGAATCATTGTTCGGGTTATAAGCAATCAAACCATATGTGGCGACGGCCAGTAACTCATAAAATACATAGAGATTAAAAAGATCCCCTGAAAAAGCCAGACCATTGGCAGATGACACAAGCAGCAACATCAGAGATAACTGTTTAACTGATGCTGACGAATTGGTATCAGAGCCAGGTGCTTTCCAGGGCCATAACAGCAAGGCAAATATTTGTACAGCAAGTGCCATTATCAAAGCCAGTTCATCGATATAAAAAGCGATACCCTGGGGAGCAATAAAGTCACCGATGTGGAGTACAAAAGGTTCCGTATTGCTGATAAAAACATCAATCAGCAAATAGGTTGAAAATAACAGGACCAATGGCGCGATAAGCCTGGCGATGGAAAATGAAAATCGCCCTGCGGACGGCAGCAGGAAAGCTGCGAGTAATGGCAAAACAACAGTCAAAATAACGTACTGGTTCATGCTTTACCTCTGCTTTTGGAAGCACTGGTAGAAGCACTGGCGATACGATCAAAATCCTTTTCCATGAGTTTTTTGATCTGAACCATGTCTAAAGTGCCGTATGTTCTTTTGATTCGGATAATCATGGTTAAAGCCAGGGCCTGAACACCGACGCCAATAACAATAGCCGTTAGTACCATTGCCTGTGGAACCGGGTCCACCATAGCAACTGGTGCCATATCACCTGATAGAATCGGGGCAACAGCATCCCAACGATAACCGGCGATTACCAGCATGAGGTTGGCTCCGGCTTCAGCAATAACCAAGGCAAGCAAGACCCGGTATGCATGCCTGGATAACAGCAAGCCTCCTAGCCCAATAACAAGTAGCCCGAGTGCACCAGAAAATAATATTGATGCAATATCAGGCATTATCAGCCTCTTCCTGATTGAGATGACTTAACAGACTCGCAAGTTCAGCACCAACCTTTAAACCGACAGCAATATATAATAAAGGTAAAGTACCGGCCGACAATAGCTCACCCAGCTGACCTTTTCCCAAAAAGGGTTTGAGAAAAGCACCATCATTAAATAATGCGATTAATCCAATCGCAATAAATGCGGCACCAGAAAAACCCTCAATCAACCCCAGCGCCACATGGTTTATCTCCATGGAAGGCTTGGCCAGAAGCGGCAGGAAAAATGCAGCGGCGAGAATAACACCACCCTGAAAACCGCCTCCGGGTGTTAAATGGCCATGTAAAACGATGTATAAGCCAACAACCAGCAATAAAGGAAAGAGTAAATCTGC
>JARRJW010000186.1:0-4308 GCA_037388785.1 Gammaproteobacteria bacterium | reverse complement strand
CTGATTTCAAAATGTCCCAGTTTGATATCGGCTATTTCACCAAGCCTGATAAGGGAATCGCCCTCGCGTAACAAAATCAGCTGATCAAGCTCATCCACGCTTTTGAAACGGCCAATAGTACGCAGCAGGTAGCGTCTTTTGCCAGACTCTATTTCACCAGCAGATATGTCGAGGTTTCTGTTTTTAATGGCGCTTCTTACATCGGCGATGGTCAGGTTTCTTTCCACCAGTTTTGCCGGGTCTATGAGTATCTGGATCTGCCGCTCGGCCCCGCCATAGGTTCTGACTTCGGATACACCTGGAACTGTTTCCATGCGTGACGCCACGTTGTCTTCAATAAAGTCCTGCATTGGCGCCATGTTGAGATTACGGGGATTGCCTTTAAGCGGCATGACACGGAAATACATGAAGGAATTTGCCGAGAAAGAGGTTGCATAGACTCTCGGTTCATTCACATTGTTTGGGTAGGAGGGAACCTGGCTGAGCGCATTCGATACAGCAATCAACGTTTCGTTGAGATTGATGCCAAATGGAAACTCAAGCTCTATCGATGCACTGCCAAATGATGCGGTAGAGACAATTCTTTGTAACGAGGGGACACTTCGCAGGTGTTCTTCCTGTTCTATCAATATTTCCTTTTCAACATCCTGCGGCGTTGCACCGGGCCATGTGGTTCTGATTGAGATGGTTCTGACTTCCAGGTCAGGAATCATCTGAACAGGGATTTGCAGCGCAGCAATAATTCCAACAACACATATGATCAGAATGATGATGGTCATAAGCGTGCCGCGTTTTATAATGGCATCAAACATCAGGAATTATTCCGTTTGAATGGATACTTTTTGACCGTCTCTTAATGATTCATTGCCCCGCAGGATAATGACATCATCAATGTTCAGTCCTTCATGGATGACAATATTGCCATTGAAGCTTAGACCTGTTTTTACCAGTTTTTCAGAAACAGTTTCATCATCGTTAATTACCCAGACAGTTGTCCGGCCATCCGGATATCTTAAAATCGCATCCCTCGAAACGGTTAAATTCCTGCGGCCTGTATCCAGTTGTAAGGCGCCGTTAACTGACATGCCTGGCATCATGAGAATATCATTATCCATGGAAATGACCCGAATCATGAAAGTGCGTGCCCTGGCATCAGTGACGGGAACAATCGCTACAATTTTTCCTGAAAAGGCTTTGCCGGGGTGTGTTTCAAGGCGAATCCGCAACGGTGTATCGAGCGTGATTTTCGGGAAGGCAGACTGTGGTACCTGAAAGTCAATTCGTAGGCCCTTTGTGGCAACCAGTCTGACAACGGCATCGCCCGGTGTGATCCATTCTCCGGCTTCTGTGAATTTATTGCTCACTACTCCATCGAAAGGCGCACGTAACTTATGCAGTTGCAGACGCGCCTGTTGCTGTGCCTGCTCTGCTTGGGCAAGTTGTAAGGTTGCACTGTCGATATTGACTTCAGCCTGAAGTGATTGTTCGTCATTTTTCGAAATGGTTTTTTGCTTTACCAGGCGCTTGGCATCATTAAGCCGTCGTCTCGCGTCAGAGAGTTCAAGCTCAGCCTGTCGGGTTTTAGCCTTCGCGGCAGCCAGACTTAGCAACTGCAGTTCATCATCCAGTTCCAGGATAACCCCGCCAGCTTTGACATGATGTCCTTCGTCGACATGAATATGCTTCACCAGGCCACTTAACTCGGTGGAAATATCTGCTGACTGTGGTGAAGTGACAGTGCCGGTTAAAGGGATTTCGTTGATAACAGTTTTTTCAAGCGGAGAACCCACGACAACAATCGGTGTTACCGATTTTGCCAGAACACCAGTTGCGGACAGGCTAAAGAAAAGAATAAAACATGAAAGTAATCTATTCATCAGAATAGGAATAATGTTTGACCTCACGACGGATATTTCTTTGCCTGATAATGCCCAGGATCTTCCAGTTGAGATCGTTAAGGTCTATATCAGGATAGGTATCATTGCAGGCGTATAGGTATTCCCTGCCATTTTCATCAACCTTGTATTGTCTGAACCATCTTGAGCCTTCCATTTCAACAAAAACATAGCTGTCAGGCACTTTGCGTTCGAATGGCTCTATGAGGATAATACACTTATCAGGAAACTCGGGTTCCATACTGTCACCAAGAACCTGCAATGCAAAAGGTTCCGATTCCGAACAACTGTCGCCATCACTTTGGCCTTCAACTTTAATGGGTATATCAACCATTTCTCAACTCAATTCTGGTTATACTCGAAACTGTCCGGGCTTTTTTTGTAGGGACTATACTAATGATGCTATTGTCATATCAATGAGAGCAAATGTACGGTCTTGCTAAAAAAATAGCCAGATAAATTTCAACGTTAAAATCATACTTATTAGGACGATAATAGCATGCAACACATGGCCTCGGCAGAAGCCAGAGTCCACACAAATCGTAGGGACTGGCACAATCTCAAAGGGATGTTGCCCTTTTTGTGGGAATTTCGCGGAAGGGCACTGTTTGCCTTGTCATGCCTGATCCTGGCAAAAGCTGCCAATGTCGGTGTGCCGGTATATCTTAAAAAAATTGTCGATTCACTGGATCAGCAGCCTGAACAGATGCTGGTTTTGCCTGTTGCGCTGCTAGTGGTTTACGGGGCGCTGAAACTCAGTGCTTCGCTTTTCAATGAACTCAGGGATGTTATTTTTGCCAAGGTTCGTTACCGTGCTATGCGGCGTTTATCAACACGGGTACTGACACATCTTCATAAACTGTCATTACGTTTTCACCTTGAGCGCCGAACTGGTGGTATCAGTCGAGACCTGGAAAGAGGCACGCGTTCTGTCAGCAGTATCCTGAATTATATGGCGTTCAGTATATTGCCGATTATCGTTGAATTCAGCCTGGTTGCTTTTGTTCTGCTTAATGAATATGACATTGTGTTCACATTGGCAATATTTGGCGCAGTGGCTGTTTACATGCTTTTTACCTTCGCAATTACCGAATGGCGAATGGATTTTCGCCATCACATGAATTCTCTTGATTCGAAAGCCAATGGTCGTGCAGTTGACAGCCTGATCAATTACGAAACTGTGAAATATTTCAATAACGAGCAAATGGAAATTGATCGTTTTGACAGTACCTTGAGCGAGTGGGAATACTGGGCTGTCAGAAGCCAGTCTTCCATGTCAATTTTGAACTTTGGCCAGGGAGCAATTATTGCCCTCGGTGTTACCCTGGTCATGTATCTGGCTATTGATGGCGTCGTGCAGGGCGAGATGAGCATTGGTGACCTGGTGCTGGTAAATGCTTTTTTATTGCAGCTTTTTATTCCGCTGGGCTTTTTGGGGATTGTTTATCGTCAGATTAAATATTCACTGGCTGATATGGACCTGGTATTTAAGCTGCTCGAAAAACAGCCTGAAATTATTGACAGGGAAGATGCCAGGCCACTTCAGGTTACCGAGGGCCGTGTTGTATTTGATCATGTTGACTTTGGTTACCAGGAAGAACGGCCCATACTCAAGGATGTCAGTTTCCAGGTTCAAGGGGGTGAAAAAGTCGCCATCGTTGGTCACAGTGGTGCTGGTAAATCGACCATCTCACGATTACTGTATCGTTTCTATGAGATTAATAATGGCAAAATCCTGATTGATGATCAGGATGTTTCTCTGGTTACCCAGAACAGCCTGCGTGAAGCAATCAGTATCGTGCCCCAGGATACGGTTTTGTTTAACGAATCGATTTATTACAACCTGCAATATGGCTGCCCACAAGCCGGTCGGGAAGAGATTGTCAAGGCTGCCAAGCTGGCTCATATCTATGACTTTATTGAAAACCTGCCAGATAAATGGGATACCGTTGTCGGCGAACGCGGCTTGAAGCTTTCGGGAGGCGAAAAACAACGCGTTGCCATTGCCCGGGCAATTCTGAAAAAACCGAAGATCCTGGTTTTTGATGAAGCCACCTCTTCGCTGGACAGCAAAACGGAAAAAGCCATTCAATCCACCCTGCAGGAAATTGCCAAGGATCATACGACCCTGGTCATTGCCCATCGATTATCAACGGTGGTCGATGCCGACCGTATCCTGGTAATGGACCAGGGCAGAGTAGTTGAGCAGGGAACCCATGAAGAAGTGTCTGTTTCGGGTGGGCTCTATGCCCATATGTGGGAATTGCAACTGCAGGAAGACAATGAAGAAGTCTAAATCTGAATGAAGCCTTTCCAGTTCAAATCGGCTGATAATGTCATGATGACTGAGTCTAATGAAGACATTCATGTCAATCAGCGTATCACGCAGATACTGCTGACAGCCAGGCTGGTC
>JARRJW010000185.1:1338-10174 GCA_037388785.1 Gammaproteobacteria bacterium | reverse complement strand
AGTCATTCCGGCAACCTTGTTATTGGCTACCTCTGGAGTCATGGCAAATGATATCGATTGGGAATTATATGGTTCCTTGCGACTGGCTGGGGAAACAGTTGATACTGATGGCGGAGCTAAGGATTATAGCGGTCTCAGGGACGCTTATACCCGAATTGGAGCTAAAGCGAAGTATGCCATAAATGATGAATGGACCATTTTGGGACAACTGGAAGCACCTTTTGACCTGGCTAACATGGAACTGCAAAACCCATTTGATCCTGATGAACAATATCGTATTGCAAAACTGCAGGTCTCCGGCCCAATTGGCACGGCCTGGTATGGTCGTGGCTGGCTGCCTTTTTATAATTACATTCAGTATCCAACTGATTATTTCAGCACATTCTATTCTGGTTTTGATACCTATACCTCTTTCAGGAAAAGTCACACCTTCTATTATTCGTCACCTACCTTCTCTGGTTTCCAGGTTGCATTTGCATCAAGCGACGACAACGGCGCAGAAGATGATAATAGAAACCAGTACGTTTTGTCCTACGCTAATGGTGGCTTAACTCTCGCTATTGGCAGAGATGACTTTCAAAATTCAAATGATCTAATAATTGATGGTGCATCTGTCTCCTACACGACGGGCCCATGGTATTTTTCAACTCAGTACCAAAAAATCAGTAGTGACGACAGTACACCTGGATATTATGCGGATGATAACGAGGGTTATAGTGTTCTCGGACAATATTCAATAGACGAAAAAAATACTGTACGAGCTAAATACGCCAACTTTGATAATAACGGTGATGATATTTATCAAGTTGCCTGGGATCACCAGTATAACGATGTAACCAAATTCTTTGTCGAATACTACGATGAAGAGACTCCTGCAGCTGTTACTGATGACAAAGATCCAGAAGTATTCAGCTATGTTGGTGGCAGCGTCTTCACCATTGGTGTTCGTTACGACTTCAGCTCCAAGTAAGTAAATCAAGAAAAACTCTCTAACCGGTGCGTCTGCACCGGTTTACTTCTGTCCTAATCCACTACAAAGAGAAGATTATGAGCGAAACAGATTACGAAGAAAAATACGATACCGATTACGAGATTGGTCAGGACAACATTCGCACCTGGGGCATGGATATCCATAACCCTGTCTTTATTATTTCCTCCTTCATGGTCATTGTATTTGTTATAGCAACATTGATGTTCCCTGGCGAAGCCAAAGAGACTTTTGATAGCAGTAAAGCCTGGTCAATTGATAACTTTGACTGGTTTTTCCTGGTTGCAGGCAATATTTTTGTGATTTTCTGTCTGGCACTGATTGTATTGCCGGTTGGCAAAATTCGCCTTGGCGGTGTTGATGCCAAACCTGAATTTTCAACCCTGTCATGGTTTGCGATGTTATTTGCAGCCGGTATGGGTATCGGTCTGATGTTTTGGAGTGTGGCAGAACCGACAGCCTACTATACTGCCTGGTGGGGCACGCCGTTGAATGTTGAAGCCAGGACACCCGAAGCCATGCAGGCTGCAATGGGTGCGACGATGTTTCACTGGGGTCTGCACCCCTGGGCTATCTATGCGGTAGTAGCATTGTCACTGGCGTTCTTTACCTATAATAAGGGGCTGCCGTTAACCATTCGATCTGCTTTCTATCCTTTCATAGAAGATCGCTCATGGGGTTGGTTTGGTCATCTTATTGATATTGTTGCGGTCATGGCAACGATCTTCGGCCTGGCCACATCATTGGGTTTCGGTGCCCAACAGGCGGCTGCCGGATTGAATTTCCTGTTTGATATTCCCATTACCATCAACACACAGATTGCCATTATCATTGGTGTTACTTCGATAGCCATTATCTCTGTAGTGCGTGGACTTGATGGCGGCGTGAAATTACTGAGTAACATCAATATGCTGCTTGCGCTGTTGTTGCTGGTGTTTGTCATGGTCGCTGGTCAGGGTTTAGCAATTTTTCAGGGTGTGGCAGAGACCACCGGTAACTACATTAGCTACCTGTTACCATTAAGTGACTGGACAGGTCGTGAAGACGACAAGTTCTATCATGGCTGGACTGTATTTTACTGGGCCTGGTGGATTTCCTGGTCACCATTTGTAGGCATGTTTATAGCCCGTGTTTCCAAGGGCCGCACCGTTCGTCAATTTATTATTGCCGTATTGTTGGTGCCAACCCTGGTTACCATTGTATGGATGACGGTATTTGGTGGCTCAGCACTTGACCAGGTTCAGAACCAGGTTGGGCAACTCGCCAACGGTATTACCGAAGTGTCGCTTTCACTGTTTCATATGCTGGAAAACCTGCCTATGGCAAAAGTGACATCTTTCATTGGTATTATTCTGGTGTTGGTGTTTTTTGTGACGTCATCCGACTCGGGCTCACTGGTAATTGATAGCATTACCGCTGGTGGCAAACTCGATGCGCCAGTTCCACAACGGATTTTCTGGGCATCGATGGAAGGCCTGATAGCCGGTGCATTATTGTTTGGTGGAGGAGCCGATGCACTTGGCGCACTGCAGGCAGCTGCTATTACCGTGGGTTTGCCGTTTACATTGGTCTTGCTTGCCATGTGTGTTGCGCTTTATTTGGGCCTGCGGCACGAGACAAAGTACGTTCTGAATTCAAACTAACTTAACCAATTATTCCGCACAGGGAAGTGCGTGTGTTTATGTGTTCGAGATAATCTATAAATTAATTTTATTAATTTATAGAGACGAGTAATGCATAACGCCTGACGCCTCGCTTTTTGCCAAGATTTATTAGCCATGAAGCTGCCTTTTGTAGGCAATCTGATTCAAAAATCCGTACAATAGCTGAAAAATATAAAAGGGAGTCAGTTTTGAATTCAGTGTCTGGTCAATATACTCGTGTCCTCTCCGGTATGCGTCCTACAGGTCGTTTACATCTGGGTCATTATCATGGTGTTTTAAAAAACTGGTTACAGTTACAGCATGAATATGAGTGCTTCTTTTTTGTTGCAGACTGGCATGCATTAACCACGCATTATGATGATCCCTCCATTATCCCCAATAGCATCGGCGAAATGGTGATTGACTGGCTCGCTGCAGGTATTAATCCTTCAGAAGCCACTATGTTCGTACAATCTCGCATTCCTGAACATGCCGAGTTGCACCTGCTTTTATCAATGATGACTCCATTAGGTTGGCTGGAAAGGGTGCCAAGTTATAAGGATCAACAGGAAAAACTCAAGGAACGTGACCTGGCTACTTACGGATTTCTTGGCTACCCGTTATTGCAGTCCGCTGACATTCTTATCTACAAAGCTGGGCAGGTGCCGGTTGGTGAAGACCAGGTTGCCCATGTCGAACTGACGCGGGAAGTCGCCCGGCGCTTTAACCATATGTACGGCAAGGAACCTGACTTCCAGCAAAAAGCTGAAGCCGCGATGAAAAAGATGGGTAAGAAAACTGCCAAGCTTTATAAGCACTACCGCAAGGCTTACCAGGAGCAGGGTGACCACGAAGCCCTGGATGCAGCAAGAGCGTTGCTGGAAAGTCAGCAAAACATCACTTTGAATGACCGTGAGCGGCTGTTTGGCTTTATTGAAGGCGGTGGCAAGGTCATTCTTCCAGAGCCACAGTCGTTATTAACCAAGGCCTCAAAAATGCCGGGACTTGATGGACAGAAAATGTCCAAGTCTTATGCCAATACCATTTCCCTGCGTGATGATCCTGAAGAGGTTGAAAAACACCTTAAAACCATGCCAACTGATCCGGCCAGGGTACGTAGAAATGATCCCGGTGATCCAAACAAATGTCCTGTCTGGAAATTTCACCAGGTTTATTCAAGTGACAGTCAGTTAGACTGGGTCTCGAATGGATGTAAAACTGCAAGTATAGGCTGCATTGAATGCAAGCAGCCAATTATTGAGGCTGTATTGAAAGAGCTGAGCCCGATTCAGGAGCGCGCCCGTGAATATGAAGAACAGCCAGACCTGGTACAAAGTGTTATCAACGAAGGATGTGAAAAAGCGCGTGATATTGCCAGGGAAACCATGAAAGATGTCAGGCATGCCATGTCGATGGACTTCGTCTAAGCGAGATTGAAACTTTGAGCGAAGAAACAATAGCTGAAGAGCCCTCAGTCACTACGCAAGTGGAAGAGCATGCACCGGAAACACCTCGCCAGGAAGAAATGCCCTTTGCCATCATTCAGGGACAGCCCCAGTTTGACCTGCCCAAGGATTTATATATTCCTCCCGAGGCGTTGGAGGTCTTTCTGGATGCTTTTGAGGGGCCGCTGGATTTACTGCTTTACCTGATTCTTTTGAGGGGCCGCTGGATTTACTGCTTTACCTGATTAAACGCCAAAATCTGGATATTCTTGATATCCCGATTGCGGACATAACCGTTCAGTATGTTGAGTATGTAGAGTTAATGCGTGAACTCAACCTGGAGTTGGCTGCTGATTACCTGGTAATGGCTGCAATGCTGGCTGAAATCAAATCCAGAATGTTGCTGCCGCGTTCTACCGAAGAAGAGCAAGACGAAGACGACCCACGTGCGGAACTGATTCGCCGTTTGCAAGAATATGAACGCTATAAGCAGGCAGCAGAAGATCTTGATTCACTGCCACGGCTTGAGCGCGATGTTTTCCAGGCGAATGCCGATTTTCCAGACCGTATCATTGAAAGAATAGAGCCTGATGTAGATTTAAAAGAGCTTTTGCTTGCGCTCAAAGAGGTTTTCCATCGTGCTGATATGTTCAGTAGCCACCATGTTGAGCGTGAGGCTTTATCATTGCGTGAACGTATGTCTATGGTACTTGATAAAATTGACTCGGAAGCTTTTACGCCGTTCACTGAGCTGTTTGATTTTAAGGAAGGTCGCGATGGTGTTGTGGTGACTTTTATGGCTGTGCTGGAGTTGTTAAAGCAATCTTTACTGGAAATAGTTCAGGCGGAGGCGTTTGCGCCAATTCACGTAAAAGCCAAGTCATGAATGATCTTTTGTCCTTGATCTACGTTAGAAAATAACTATGGATAACCAAAAATTAAAATCAATTCTTGAAGCAGCATTACTGGCAGCGGGTGGTTCACTGTCACTGGACAGGATGCTTGATTTATTTGAAGAAGACAGCGCACCAGAAAAAAAGCAGCTGCGTGAAGCGCTTGCATTGTTATCGGAGGATTACGACGGGCGCGGTATGCAACTTACTGAAACGGGTAGTGGCTGGCGCATACAGGTACGTGCTGAATATGCAGGCTGGGCATCTCGACTCTGGGAAGAAAAACCTACCCGCTATTCAAGGGCGCTTTTGGAAACGCTGGCACTGATTGCCTATCGTCAGCCGATAACACGCGGTGAAATCGAAGAGGTTCGTGGAGTGAGTGTGAGTTCCAACATCATAAAAACACTGCACGAGCGCGACTGGATACGCGTCGTGGGACATCGCGATGTGCCTGGTCGTCCAGCACTCTGGACTCAATAAATCAGGAACTGGAATTACCCGACCCTGATAAGCAGGAATCTGATAACGCAGAAGTAACAGGAAGTGCAAACGATGAGGTGAAATTACAGGAGGATGTTCCAGCATCCCAGGATGAAGCGGTCGATATTGTGCCAGTGGAAGTCGCTGATGGAGAGATTGCCGAAGATCAGGCTGAACCCGTTGAAACCGAAACCACGGACGAGCAGGTTGAAGCTACTGAAGCATCTTCAGAAGATGAAGAACGAAAACAGGCAGATTCTCCCGAGTCTATTGGTTAATGAACACTCCATCCAAACAACCCGGTGAACGCCTGCAAAAGGTGCTTGCCACATCAGGCCTGGGATCACGCAGGGAAATCGAGCGCTGGATACAGGCCGGCCGTTTATCGATCAAGGGTCGCAAGGCGAAGCTCGGTGACCGCGTTACTGAAGATGATAAAGTCAGTCTCGACGGTAAGGTTATCAGTAAAAAACGTCTCAAGGATATTCAGCATCGTGTCATTATTTATAACAAGCCCGAGGGGGAACTTGTCACTCGATCTGACCCGGAAGGGCGTAAAACCGTTTTTACACATTTACCAAGACTGGAAAAGGGGCGATGGGTAGCCGTTGGCAGACTGGATATTAACAGTGCCGGACTGATGCTTTTTACCACGGATGGACAGTTGGCCAACCAGTTAATGCACCCTAAGCAACAGATAGAGCGAGAATATGCAGTGCGTGTTATGGGGGAGGTCAAAAATGATCACCTAAAGCAACTGGTTAACGGCGTAGAGCTTGAAGATGGCTTTGCCCGTTTTGAAGATATTGTCGCATCAGGTGGTGAAGGTATTAATCGCTGGTTTCATGTGGTGATCATGGAAGGACGAAACCGTGAAGTTCGCAGGCTCTGGGAATCGGTGGGCTTGAAAGTGAATCGTCTTAAACGCGTACGTTTTGGTAATGTGTTTTTAGATAGCAGCGTAAAAGTCGGTCAATGGAAAGACCTTGACGAAAAACAAACCAGGGAACTGATTAGGCTTTGTAAATAATAAAAGGTATTTGTAAAAAAATAATCTGCCAGGGTTAACGGTTTTTTTCTTAACGGAGGATAGCGAATGCAACCCTGGCAGTTCCTGAACAATCAGGACTCAATCATGGTAACGGTTCTGTTTCTGCCTGCTGATTTAGCCTGGTAAAGTGCTTTATCGGCACGTTCAAACAATGACTGACAGCTGTCATTATCGTTCAAAGTGGTTACTCCGAGGCTGATAGTGACAGTCGATTTTTTGCCATTGATGGTATCCAGCGCATCAACATGTTCACGCATACGGTCTGCAAGGTGAGCAGCACCGGCAACATCAGTCTGACTGAGAATGACCAGGAACTCTTCACCACCGTAACGATACAGTACGTCACTTTGACGAATAGTGTCCTGGGCAATATGAGCCAAAGCTTTCAAGACTTCATCGCCATGGCTATGACCATGCGTGTCATTAATGTTTTTAAAGTAATCTGCATCAAACATGATCACTGACAGGGAAGTGCCCTGGCGCTTGGCCAATTCAATTTCACGGCTCAGGGCGGTATTCATTGCCGCACGGTTCTGTGCGCCGGTGAGCGGATCAGTAAAAGCACTTTCCAGGGCTTTTTTAAAATTCATTGAATTACGCAATGGATAAATCAGCGAGCTCAACAGAATTTCCAGATTTTTCAGTTCTTTTTCCTGGAAACGTTTTCTGCGGTAAAAAATGATGTCACCGAGTTCATCCGCTTCGAGTTTCATGGTGTAGCTGCAACGATGTGTGGTTTTGCGGCCAATGCGAATAGCGATGTCCTGATCATCATTGAGATAGTCAATGCCATCAAACTCAACGACCTGCTTGGCTTCTTCAGAGAAATAGCTGATTAACTGTTCATGATCCAGCGTGGTTTGCAGTTTTTCCATTAAACGCATTTCGTGTTCAAAAACACGGTTAACGCGTTTAGGCATTGCCGCCCGGGTTGATCCATCTGACTGAACCAGTTTTAAGTTTTGTGCTGTATTTCTAACCAGAGTGTTCATCGCTATCACCATTTTGGTTTATTTCCCCAAGTTAAAGCGAAAGCTATGCCAATATTTAAATTCTTTTTAAAAACAGTAACTTATTTTGTTATTTTAAGTCATGCGTCACATTTATGACACGTATTTAGAGACAGAAAAAATAGGGCGGCAAGTTATTGCCGTTTTTTTGACTGGATGGTTTAACAGCTATTCTTTAATAATGCCTGAAAGTAAAATGCTGATTTCCTCGGAAAAAACCTCGTCAGAATCCGGGGCGGAAATACTGACCGTCAGCGTTTCTGTTGAAAAGCGGCTAGGAGAGCCAAAGCGGTTGGATTGTATTTGTGTATGCGGTTCATCTAATTGAAGCACAACGCTGTCGTTTTCAGGCATGACTTCGATTAACACCCAGCGGTTTCCGAGATAGTGAAATTTTTTCCCGATCAGTTTGAGCAGTCTTTCATGCATTAAAATTTCAGCCTGTATTGTGACGTTTTTGTTTCATGGAAAACGGCAAGTGGTTTTTTCACTGGCCATCGCCAAGTTCGGTGATATACTCATAATAGCTTAATTCATTTTTTGATTTGAGTTGTAGTGTTTTACTGCGTAATTGATGTGCATTTTGTTACACCTTATTCTCATAATGTGCATTGTGTGTGACGCCAGATTCTGGCAATTGTTTTTAGAGGAAATTATGTCTGATAGTTTAGTTACTGGTGTTGTTAAATGGTTTAACGACAAAAAAGGTTTTGGTTTTATCGAACAGGAAAACGGTCCTGATGTATTCGTACATTTCCGTGCAATTAAGTCTGAAGGTTTTCGTACCCTGAAAGATGGACAGTCAGTTCAGTTTAAAGTGGTTGATGGAGCTAAAGGTCCTCAGGCTGAAGAAGTCGTAGCTGTCTAAAAACAGTTGCTATTTCAAAAAAAGCGCAATCATTTTGATTGCGCTTTTTTTATGCCTGCAATTTGTTTTGTTGGTCTAATTTATGACATTTAGCTAATTTACCGTATCTGTTTGATAGAATTAGAAAGTCATAAAATACAGTGGTCTGCTAAAATGCTTATTATAACTTTTTTTAACGGAGAAACCTGATGAAAAAACTCTTTGTATTTTTAATTGTCGCATTGATGACTTTTCCTGCAATAGCTAAAGATGATAAAGGCAACAAAGCTGGTGGTAAGCGTGCCGAGCATGCCAGTGAAATGGGGCTGGAAAAAGGTAAAGCTTATGCGGGTGAAAAAGAAGGTGTTGTAGAAAAACTTGATAAAGATGATAAAGAGGGTTTTTTAGAAAAACCTGAAAAAGAAGAAAAAGAAAAGAAACAGAAAAAAGAAAAGAAACAGAAAAAAGAAAAGAAA
>JARRJW010000185.1:0-1305 GCA_037388785.1 Gammaproteobacteria bacterium | reverse complement strand
TGATTGAGAAACAGGCCTGAGTTATTAAACCAGAAAAAACTCAGGCTTTACTTTGATGCTGTCATTGTTGAGGGTTTCAATTCAGCTTCTTTATTATCGACTTCCTCAGCACGGGGTGTGATAAAAAATCTGACAATATCTGCAGATGTTTCACCATCAGCAAGAATCGCCGCAGTCCATTTGGGGATAGCCTGGGCTATCCAAATAATAAAAACCACCAGAACGATTTTTTTGCCACGACTGATAGCCGAACTGTTAAAGAGTGACTCGCTAGCCATCGTTAATCCATACCTCCTACAACTATTATTATTTTTTTAATATTTCTAGTATGAGGGTAGGACATAATAATAAAACCCACAACCAAAGTGGGTTTTATATTCTAGATTGTCTGTTTTTAGAGGGAGCCGTAAAAACTTCGATTTTTCAATATATTATGTCACTGTGGATTAATTTTTATCATTGAGAGTTAATAACAAAAGTTTAATTGCAGGTTTTAAAAATTAAATTCATTTGTTGTTGAAAAAAAGTATTAAATGAACTGCCGTGTTTTCTTTTCCTTACCATTAAATTTGACTTAAGATAGTTTCAAATCAATTTATCACTTCAATTAGCTGGTTTTTAAAGCTTGTGAAAAACAGCTAATAAATCTTAAACCTATAAAATTAGTTATGACGAATTTAAAAAAGATTAAAGTGCTATTTGTTTGTATGGGCAATATCTGCAGATCTCCAACAGCTCATGGTGTTTTCCGGCAGCTGGTTATTGATGAAAATTTGACCGATATCATCGAAATTGATTCAGCCGGTACTCATGCCTACCATGTTGGTAATCCGCCTGATTCACGTGCTCAGCAAACAGCGCGTTCGCGTGGTATTGATCTTAGCGATTTGACCGCCCGTCAGGCGCGTTCAGATGACTTCCATGAATTTGATTATGTGCTGGCTATGGATAGAGATAATTACCATGGTCTCAGGGCTATATGCCCAAATGGTATGGAAGAGCGTTTGTTCATGTTTCTGGATTTTGCCCCGACCATAAAAAGCCGGGAAGTGCCTGATCCTTACTATGGTGGGGATTCCGGCTTTGAAAAAGTATTTGATATGGTAGAAGAAGCGTC
This sequence comes from Gammaproteobacteria bacterium, assembly GCA_037388785.1. Classification (GTDB taxonomy): domain Bacteria; phylum Pseudomonadota; class Gammaproteobacteria; order Chromatiales; family Chromatiaceae; genus JABDQZ01. Next base: position 188 of record JARRJW010000185.1, on the reverse strand, counting down.
CAGGGGATTACTCGACGATATCAAGTCAAAACACTTGGCTTGATATCGTTGAGCTAACAATTAACTAGTCATTATCACTGCTGGCAGCCGCTTTCTCTACTGGTTCTGGTGATTTATTCTTTGGTTTTGGCGCAGGGTTTTTATCTGGAGATTCACTCGCTGAACCAGGTTGCTTGGTTTCTGCCTTG
>JARRJW010000184.1:0-4354 GCA_037388785.1 Gammaproteobacteria bacterium | reverse complement strand
GATGAGGTCAATTATCTATACGACCCTTTACACCCGGCCGTCATCAAGCTGATCAAGCACATCATTAATGCCGCTCAAGCGCAATCAATCCCGGTCGGCATGTGTGGTGAAATGGCCGGTGACCCCCGCCTGCTTGGGCTCCTGGCCGGACTGGGATTACGCGAATTCAGCATGCAGCCCAATTCTATTTTGCAGGCCAAACAAACACTTATCGGAACAGATTTTAACAACTGCTCACGTCTCACAGATGAATTGCTCGACTGTTTTGAGCTTGGTGATAATGATTTAATCGTCGATAATCTTTTTAAAATTATCCATTAGCTTTATCCTTAACCCATAAGGCATGTTACGCTAATAAAGATTTCAATTTCATTTTCACAGGGTTATCTCAATGTCCTCTACGGGCCTGGACAACAACAAAATAGAACGCCTTCGTTCCATTATTGAAGATGGCTCCATGCAGAAAGCCAGGCGTATGCTTAATGGCCTTTCAACCGGTGAAATAGCCCACATTCTTGAATCCCTGCCACCTACCCAGCGTACCCTGTTATGGGAACTGGTGGATCATGAGAACGATGGAGAAATCCTCGTTCAGGTAACTGATGCCGTTCGTGAAGACCTGATCAGCCAGATGGATGACCAGGAACTGCTGAACGCAACGGAAAACATGGAAATCGATGACCTGGCCGACCTTGTCAACGAACTTCCCTATACCATCACCCACGAGATCCTGGCATCCCTGGACAACCAGCACAGGCAGCGCCTCGAAGCGGTCTTGTCCTACCCGGACGATACCGCCGGTCACCTTATGGACACTGACTCGGTGACGGTGCGCCCGGAAGTGACGCTGGATGTTGTTCTGCGCTACATGCGCCAGCTTGGCGACAAGGTACCAAAAAATACCGATAAACTTTTCGTGGTTAACAGGCAGGACCAGTACCTGGGTACGCTAAGCCTGGCATCGCTGGTCACCAACGACACATCCGAAATAGTGGCTGAAGTCATGTCGCTTAATGTCCAGCCAATAGACGCCAATACCAAGGACAGCGAAGTCGCTCGCCAGTTCGAACAATATGATCTTATTTCAGCACCGGTTGTCGATGAACAGGGTCGCCTGCTGGGTAGAATCACCATTGATGATATTGTTGACGTAATTCGTGAAGAGGGTGAACACCAGTTCATGAGTCAGGCTGGCTTGTCTGAGGATGAAGATATGTTCGCTCCGGTGCTTATCAGTGCGCAAAAACGTGCTGTCTGGCTCGGTATAAATCTGCTGACAGCCCTGATGGCATCCTGGGTTATCGGCCTTTTCGAAGCCACAATCGAGAAAATTGTTGCGCTGGCCGTATTGATGCCGATCGTTGCCAGCATGGGTGGTATTGCCGGCAGTCAGACCCTCACCCTGACCATCCGCGGTATTGCCCTGGGTCAGTTATCCTCAAGCAACACACGCTGGCTGGTTTTCAAGGAATTTGCCGTCGGCGCAATCAACAGCATGGTATGGGCAATGGTGGTGGCCGCCATTGCAGGCTTCTGGTTTGGCGATGCAAAACTCGCGTTGCTGATAGCGGTGGCAATGAGTGTTAACCTGATCGTGGCTGCAGCCACCGGCACAATGCTGCCAATCCTGCTCGATAAACTTGGTATCGATCCCGCTCTGGCCGGGTCCGTACTGCTAACAACGGTAACCGATATTGTTGGCTTTTTTGCATTTCTTGGGCTGGCCACGATTTTTCTTCTGTGAGCAATGACAGTCCCAGGGAAATCCTGTTTCGTGGTCAGGCCAACAAACAGACAATTCAGGTTGAGCGTCAAGGCAACCTGCTCAGCCTGCACTTTGACAATGACATTATTCAATCTCAAATTGACACATTAAACCCGGCGATTCTGCCTTTAAAAGCCAACCGCCAAATGCTTTCCTACCTGATGTTTGATCATGTCCCTGAAAAAGTCATGCTGGTTGGTTGTGGCGGTGGCAGTCTTGCACGCTGGTTTAAATACCACCTGCCAAAGACCACTGGCATTGCAATAGATCACTGGGATACCATCATTAATATTGCCAGACGTTATTTCCAGTTCCCTGCAAAACAGGATGGCTGGCAGCTTGTTCACGCCGAAGCCAATCAATACCTGCAAAACCTTGATGAAGTTTATGACCTGATCATTGTTGATTTGGAAATCAACAAGCAAACCCCTGAATGGATTACCAGCCAAGCGTTTTTGTTGAATTGCCATCGCCTGCTCAGCGAGAATGGCGCGGTAAACGTTAACCTGATCGCCGATACTCCTGAAATTTTCAGCCATCAATTATGGCCGATTCGAAAGGTGTTTTCGGGAAGTACCTACTGTCATGCCAGCCAGGCCAACAACATTTTTGTCACTGCTTTTAAGAACAAGCCAGATACCAGTGACCTCAAAACAAACGTCGATATCGCTGAAAAACGTTATGGAATCGAATTTTCCCTTTTTTATCAGGAACTATTAAGAGACAATCCCAAAAACAGCGGAATCTTTTAAACATACCAGCAATACTGGCGGAACTATTATGCACATTAAAAACTTGGTTTTTACCCTGACAGCTTGTCTTGGCCTTTCAGTCAACGCTCAGACCCAGACCGACATAACACCTGAAATGATGCAGAACATGGCTGAAATGCAAAACTGCATGATGCAAATTGACTACCAGGAAATGGCCCAAATGGAGCAGAAGTCCATGCAGCTTGAAAGCCAAATGCGTACTTATTGTTCAAATGGTCAGGAAGACGAAGCAAAAAAACTGGCTCTGGCTTTTTCTGAAGATGTGATGAACAGTCAAACCATGCAGGCAATGAAAAAATGCGCGGCAATGATGCCAGGCATGGAAGATCAGCTGAAAGTTCCTGATTTTCGCCAGGAACTTGAACAAAAAAGCATCTGCGAGATGATTAACAACAACCCTCGCCAAGCCGAATAATTTCAGCCATTTACCCGCTTATACTCGGTTGCATGGCATTTTGGACAGGGAGGAATATGGCCTGTTTTTTTAAAATGCAACTGTTCCCCGCAAGCAACACACTCCAGCGTACCGGGGCCGGTTATTTCTCCAGTATGAAGAAAACCCGCCCGACGGGCTTTTTCTGCCAGCTTGTTTAACTCAATACTTGTCTGGTCTGCAACGCTGGCAAACATGTCATAGAACTTGGTTTCGATGAGCTGCGCATCAAATTTAAACCAGTCCCTGAAATCCTGTCCGGTTTCAACAATAAAGCTGGCAGCATCCTTCATGTCTCTTTCAATGTAACTGGCAACTTTATCCGCCTCTTCACGTGATAACTCACCTAGTTCAACGGCAGTTTCACGTGCATGGTTAATGGCGTTTTTTAATACCGGCGACGCCCTGTCAGAAACCTGGTTGACCCTCTCCAGCATCGTTTCATAAGCTTTGATCATTTTTTCTACTGTGTCATTTTCCTGGTTGGCCATGATGGTCTCCTGTTGTTCCTATTAATAATTTTGACCCAAAAATCACAAAAAACAACCAAGCGACTAAAATCAGGATAAATCATTATTGATAGGTTAAAATGCGCGACATGAGCGACCGCATACGTGAAATACCCTATAACTATACCTCTTTTTCTGACCGTGAAATTGTCATTCGCTATCTTGGCCTGGAAAACTGGACATTAATTGAAAAACTCAGGGCAACACGTCGAACCGGCCGCTCTGCCCGGATGCTGTTTGAAATACTCGGAGACATGTGGGTTGTACATCGCAACCCCTATCTTCAGGACGACCTGAGCCAGAACAGCGACCGGCTGAAATTACTCATCAGTGCACTTGATCACCGACTCGACCAGTTCCGGCAAAGGCTGAACAATAACAAGGACGCCGAACAACTGCTGCAAGCAGCGCAGGCCGCCGTCACCCATTTCGCCAAGAGCTTTGATGAAGAAAAACAGCTTCGTCACAAGGTCCGTCGGGCCATGACCGGTATTACCCGAAAAGATAATGTCGATTTCGGTGGCCTGGCGCGCGTCTCCCATGCAACCGATGCAACAGACTGGCGCGTGGAAATGCCTTTCGTTGTGATATCTCCGGATTACGAAGAGGAAGTTGCAAAAATTGTTAAAGCCTGCCTCGACTGCGGCTTGACCATCATACCCCGTGGTGGCGGCACAGGTTACACCGGCTCGGCTGTTCCGCTTCATGCCAAAACGGCCATCATTAACACCGAGAAACTGGAAAACCTTTCAGGTATAGAGCAGAAAAAATTACCCGATTCCAACCAGACTGTACCGACAGTTTATACCGGGGCGGGCGTTGTCACTCGCCGCGTATCGGACCTGGCCAACAGCAACGGCCTTGCTTTCGCTGT
>JARRJW010000183.1:0-4364 GCA_037388785.1 Gammaproteobacteria bacterium | reverse complement strand
CATGATCTGCCAAGAGTTTTGATCCATAATTTGTGTGATTACACATCGTTTTTCGTTCTTCATCTGTCAACTGGTCTTTCTTTAATAGGATGTTATCTGAAACCTTAATTCATCGACTTGCACTTGCAGGAGAACTTCGTGATAACGAAACAGGTCAACACATTATAAGAGTTGGAGAATATGCAAGACTTCTCGCTGAAAAAATTGGCCTGCCATCGGATATTTGTTTCATGATTAATAAAGCGGCACCAATGCATGATATTGGTAAAATTGGGGTTTCCGATAACATCCTATTAAAGAAAGACCAGTTGACAGATGAAGAACGAAAAACGATGTGTAATCACACAAATTATGGATCAAAACTCTTGGCAGATCATGATTCTCTTTTGATTCAACTAGCGGCTAGTATTGCTAAAAGCCATCATGAAAAATGGGACGGTACTGGTTATCCTGATAAATTATCAGGTGAATCAATACCCATTGAAGGAAGAATAACGGCAGTCAGTGATGTATTTGATGCTTTAACAACAGAACGACCTTATAAAAAAGCATGGCCCATTGACAAGGCGCTTGAATTACTCAAAGAAGAATCTGGAAAAAGTTTTGACCCAACATTGGTGGATATTTTTATTGATAACCTTGATGAAGTTATGCAAATTAAAGAAACCTATGCCGATTAGATGATTTGCATCACCACCCTAATATTATGATCAGATAGCTGCCATCACCCATGGATTCTGACATCATCAGAGGTCCATAAACATAAAATCAACTTTGAAAGATATTAGGAGCAATTTATTCTTTTGACATGTCTTTAGGGTCATGTGATGAAACGTAATTATTTTATCAGTAGAGCAAAGATCACATTTCAATGTCACTAGACATTAATTAATATCTATTTGTAAGGTCTTCCCACCATATTCATGGACTAAATCGTGAGCTCTAATTGTCACTTTTTTTACATTTTCAGGAATTAACACTCCAGATAGACTTCTGGTAAACGGTTGTTCATTATCATGTGGATGGTAGAGAACACGAGTTCCCAACACTGTTCCATCCTCAGCAACAACATCCCATTTATTTGCATAATGTTCCCAGCCAGCATCTTCATGCAGTACTGTTACATTAAAGCGGTACGAATCACCTGATTTATTAACTTTAACATCAATAACATCAGCTTCACCTGCAGTGAGGCAAGAAATACTAGAAACAATTGTAAGTTTGAGAATTATTATTAAAGTTTTCATTTTAAGCTTTCTTTGCTTATTACATCACTCAATATAATTACGAAGAATAAATGATCTTTGGCTTTCAGACTCAATTGTTAATTTGAGTACAGGATTTGCCAATAATAAAATCAATATTTACCCGTGTTTGTTTTTCATGAATTAAACCTTAAAATTCCCAACAAGCTCATCCAATGTTCGAGTAATATTTGTTATCTCCTGATTTGTTTGAATGGCTTCCTGGACACTTTTTAAATTTATTTCGGCCATTTCATTTACATGAACAATCTTTTGGTTCACATTTTCTGAAACAGTGCTTTGTTCTTCAGAGGCACTGGCTACTTGTACATTTTTGTCATCAATCAAAACAATGTGTTTTGAAATATCTGACAAAGAACTTCCCGCTTCTGTGGCACGATTTACCGCGACTTCAGCAAATTCTCTGCTCTGGCTCATCACTTCAACGCCTCGCTTGGAGCCAGACTGAAGACGATCAATCATCTCTTTTATTTGTTCTGTAGACTCTTGCGTGCGTGTTGCCAAAGATCTGACTTCATCAGCTACAACAGCAAACCCTCTGCCCTGCTCTCCAGCTCGAGCAGCCTCGATTGCAGCATTCAAAGCCAACAGGTTGGTCTGCTCAGCAATGCCTTGAATGACATCAAGTACCGTACTGATTTCATTACTGTTTTTTGCCACCTCATCTATGGTATTAGTTGCATCATCTAAACGTTTAGACAGCGTATGCATGGTCTCAATTGCATCATTGACAGTTTTTTCACACTTGATATTTTCACTACGTACCTTGCTCGTGGCATTAGTGCTTTCTGTTATATTTCGTGATACATCCTGAGAGACTGTATTGAGTTCATTGATAGCCAAAGTGACCTGACTTGTCTCCTGCTGCTGTCGTTCAATATTCTCACCTGCTACCGTAGCCATAGTGTTCATCTGACCAGTTAAAGAGGTAAGCTGATGTGTGGTCTGACTGATATGACTGATCATGATTTTTAATTGGTCTTGCATGTTTCTCAGACCATGAATAAGGTCGCCAATTTCATCATTTCTTTCAGTTTTTAACTCTGAGGTTAAATCACCATTAGCTATTTTGCTAAATTCATTGACTATCACCGGTAATATGGAAAGTGCTTTGGACATAATAATATAGACAAACACAACCCCTATTATCGCAATTACTGAGCCAATTAAAATAGTAATACGTGAAGAAGACGCTAACTCTTGCTGCTGATTTAACGATATATTCGTCAGCTCGATGGTTTTGGCTAAAAATGTATCGACCTTTTCAGACATATTAGCGGCAGCCCCGTCAAAATTAGACATCATTTTATTTCCGCCCGAAGGACCTTCATCGACATAGGCTTTGGCCATCGTTTTGCCTGCTGCGTAATAATTTTCAAAAACTGGCAACATGTCTTTATAATCTTTGGCATTAATTGGATCTAACGTTTGTAAATCAGCGATCAGTTTTTTAAACAATTCGGCATTTTTTTCAGCCTCATCAAAACCATCATTAAGGCCATCAAGCCCTCGGGTAGCACTAATATCAGTTAACCATTGCTGAACTTGAACAACTGTTAATTTTAATTCATGAGCTTTGTTAAGAATGTTGATTTGTTTATTTTCGAGTTCAACTGCATGAGAAGTGATATTTAAGCTGTCTCGAATGGCCATGCCGACAACAGAAACCACTACAATCCCTAAAAATAAGGAAAGTAGTAAAAATCGAGAACTTAATGACTTGGTTTTTAGAATATTCATATATAAGTTTCATAATAAAATTTTTATCTATACTTTAACGACCCAAAACATAAAATCTTAAGCCTAAATTGAGAATTGAAATAATGAATAAGTATTTAATAATAATCTTAATAACTGTCAGTTTTTCTTTTTCTTCCTCTATTAATGCCGCTTCAGTTGAAGAAAGACTGATTGCCATGGAAAAACGCCTGCAACAACTTGAACAACGTATTGCCGAACAAGAGCAGGTTATAAAAGAAAAAGACAAGCAGATCGTTGAGCTTAGTAGCAATCCAGAAGAAAAAAACAACTGGGTTGATAATATTGAAATAGGCGGTGTTGTCGAGGTAGAAGCTCAAAATGTCTCTCCTGACGGTAGTCCTGATGAAAGCGATATTTATGTAGCCACAGTCGAATTAGGTATTTCAGCAAAGATTAATGATTGGACTGAGGCAGAAGTTGTTCTGTTATACGAAGATGATGGCGATAATGACCTGGATGTCGATACGGCCATTATGAGTATATCTGATCCGAATTCTATTTGGTTCCTCAATGCAGGACTTTACGCTTTACCTTTTGGTAATTTCTCGACCAATCTTGTCTCTGACCCCATTACCCTTGATGCTGCTGAAACCTATGACTCAGCAGTTGAGTTCGGCATTAGCAATGAAGGATTTATCCTTTCTGCATATGTTTTTAACGGTGACCAACAATCGGAAATTGAAAATTACGGCATCGCACTGAATTACGAAACAGAAGGTGATAACTATATCTTCAACAGCGGCCTTGGATGGATTAATGACTTATCCGAATCAGATTCAGTCACTGATGATGGTACAACGATGACAAATAAGGCATCAGCATGGACAGCCTTTGCACAATTAAATTTAAAGTCTTTTACGCTTATCGGTGAATATGTTGCTGCGACTGAATCTCTAGATGCCTACAGTTCAAACGATGAACCATCATTCTTCAATTTAGAAGCAGCCTATCACTTCGAGGCTATGGGTAAACCAACAACCATTGCGATTGGATACCAAGGCACAGATGAAGCCAGCTTATATGCTGGTGGTCTTGATGAAGAGAGAATGCTCGCTGCTTTAAGCATGGAAATTATGGAAGCAACATCTTTATCGTTTGAATATGCGAATTCAGAAGATTATGCGGGTGTCGAGACAGATACGCTTACTGGGCAGCTTGCAGTCGAATTTTAGTCACGATAAATCTGCTAACAGGCTTAGGGAGATTTTGATTATATCTAGTACTCATCAGCTTATGACCACCGATAACTTTGCTATATCGCTGCCTTCCCATTAGCTGCCACTAACGAAGTGAATCTAATCTGCCGAGATGTGGTAACAGTGGATAGATTAGAATTGC
>JARRJW010000182.1:0-4374 GCA_037388785.1 Gammaproteobacteria bacterium | reverse complement strand
CTTTTTTCAAAGCCGCCTCCCCGGCACTGTTAGCCAGGTTGACATCAGCGCCAGAAGCTATCAACAGATTGACCACTGCTTCATGACCAAAAGCTGCAGCTTCCATTAAGGCAGAGTTACCTGAACCGTCAACAGCATTGACATCGGCACCGGAAGCAATAAGCGATTGAACAGTACGGGTATTGCCATTGGCAGCAGCCAGCACGATAACGGGCCTGCCAGCTGGATTTTTGGCATTAACATCGCCGCCCTGAAAAATAAGGTCGCGCGCCTGTTCAACCTTGCCCTGCATCACAGCAGCAATCAGCTGGTTATTAATATCTGCGGCTCCTACCTGCGCAGCCCAGATAAAGGATAGGTAAATTATGGCCCTTAGCATTGATCACCCTTTAAAAATTTTATAATCATATTATCGGCATTGCTTTATGTAACTTTACCTTAGTCTTAAATATCGTCATTTTACTTCTACTGTCATAGATGATTTGACTTGAACCTGGTTATAACGGAATGTTACTTTAATCTAAAATTTCCTGATTTAACTGAAAACCATGAGCTCCAAAAATCAAATCGATATTGACGTAAAGACCGCTTTTATCCCTAATCAATCTGAAGTCGATAAACAGCGATATGTTTTTTCGTACACAGTAACCATTCATAACAAGGGTGATGAACCTGCCCGCTTGTTAAACAGGCACTGGCTGATTACAGATGCCAACGGCAAGATACAGGAAGTCCGTGGAGCCGGTGTTGTTGGTGAACAGCCCTACCTAAAACCCGGGGAAAGTTACCAGTACACCAGTGGCACAATTCTCGATACCCCGGTTGGCAGTATGCAAGGTGAATATGAAATGACCAACGATGACGGCACCCGTTTTCTTGCACCGATTGAACCCTTTTCACTGGCCCTGCCCCGTTCTCTTCATTGAAATAAATGGCAACCTACGCCATTGGCGATATACAGGGCTGTTTTAACGAACTGCGGGAACTCCTTAAACAGATCGACTTTGATCAACAGCGGGATAAACTGATATTTGCCGGCGACCTGGTGAATCGCGGTCCGGACTCGTTAAGCGTACTGCGTTTTGTCAAGGAACTTGGCCAGGCCGCTGATACGGTACTTGGCAACCACGATTTGCACCTTTTGGCATTATCCCGGGGAAATGATTTACATGCTGCCGGTAGCAGCCTTAAACCTGTCATGCAGGCCACTGACCGTGACGAGTTGCTCGAGTGGTTACGTCATCGTCCGCTGTTAATTCACCTGGAAGAATTTTCAAGTACCATCATTCATGCCGGCCTGCCACCGCAGTGGACACTGGATGAGGCCAAAATCCATGCACGTGAGCTTGAAAATGTTCTGCAGGGTCCGGGCTTTGATGAATTTTGCCAGCAGATGTACGGCAATAAACCTGATAAATGGTCTGAAGATTTAACCGGCATGGATCGCCTGCGCTTCATTACCAACTGTTTTACGCGAATGCGTTATTGCAGTAAAAGTGGCAAGCTTAATTTTAAGGAAAAAGGCCAGCCCGGCACACAAAAAGACAAACTGCTGCCCTGGTTTGATGTCAAGGAACGACAAACCGGTTCAGAAAAAATATTCTTCGGCCACTGGTCAACGCTTGGCCAGGTCAATCGCAATAACGCATGGGCACTGGATACCGGTTGTCTGTGGGGCGGCCAGTTAACCGCGATCAGGCTGGATGACTTAAAGACTTTCCAGGTACAGTGTCAGCAGAGCCAAAAGCCTGTTTAATTCACTCCTTTTAAGCGTTCCCAGTCAGAAACTGGTGGGTGATGAATAATTTGCACCACCGTACCATCCGGATCAAAGCAGTAAAAACTCCTGGCACCATCACGATGCGTACGCGGCTCGGTCCGCATTTTCACATCATGTTCCGATAACCAGTCAAACCATTGGTCAACGTCTTCTTCTGTTTCAACAAAAAAACCAATATGGTCAAGACGCTGAGTCAGTTCATCCCGCACCTGTGTGGATTCAGCCTGGTGCAGAGCCAGGTTATCACCACCCGATGTGAGATAGTAATTATGATCATCCGGCTGCCACTCGACTTCCATCCCCATTAGTTCAACGTAAAAGTGCAGACTGGCTTTCAGGTCACGACTGAACAATGCAACATGACGCATACCGTAACCTAGTGACGGTCTGGAACTTGCCATAATTATTCCTCCTCAAGCTTCTGAGGCAATGCCGTATCGATCACCTCGTAATCATGTGTAATTTCTGCCGCCTTGGAGAGCATCAGTGATGCTGAACAGAATTTCTCTGCACTGAGTTTAACCGCCCGTGCAACCGCTTTTTCCGTCAGGCCGGGACCACTGACCCTGAAATGCACATGAATTTTGGTAAAAACCTTTGGATCCTTTTCTGCTCTTTCAGCTTCAATCTCGACCTCACAACCGACCAGTTCGTTTCGGCCTCTTTTAAGAATGTGAACTACGTCAAATTCTGTACATCCACCCAATCCAAGCAACAACATTTCCATCGGGCGAACACCCAGGTCGCGACCACCAAATTCCGGGGCGCCATCCATTACAATGGCATGACCACTGCCCGATTCCCCCACCATCATGGCACCGTCGACCCACTTCACTCTTGCTTTCATTATCTGCTTACCTTCATTTTTTATGTTTTGCTATAGTTTATTAGTTATTCAGTACTTATACTGTACTGATTATGCAGGTATTCTACTTTGTTATTGGTCAGGATGAACCCTATTAAATTATGTCAATTGTTAAACCGCCAACACCTGAACCGGAATTTTTAAAACCTTTCCTGTCTCATTGCCACAGGCGCAAATATCCTGCGCGAACAGAATTTATTCATCCCGGCGATTCCTCTGAAAGCCTCTATTATCTAATTGACGGTACGGTAACCGTACTGATTGAAGATGAAGAAGGCCACGAAATTATTCTTACCTATCTGAACAAGGGTGAGTTCATCGGTGAAATGGGACTCTTTATGCCTGAACCTGAAAGAACCGTGATGGTCAGGTCACGATCTGCATGTGAGTTGGCGGAAATATCCTATGAAAAGCTTGAACAGCTATTCAAAACTGAACTCGCCCCCTACATGCGTGAAATCCTTTACTCCATTGGCAAACAACAGACCGAGCGACTTATCAGCACCAGTCAGAAAGTTGGCCACCTCGCTTTTCTTGATGTGACCGGCCGCATTGCCGGTACCTTGCTGGAACTTTGCAAGGAACCTGACGCCATGACCCATCCTGATGGTATGCAAATCAAGATCACCCGACAGGAAATTGGTCGTATTGTCGGCTGTTCACGGGAAATGGCCGGACGGGTACTGAAAAACCTTGAAGAACAGGGTTTGATTGATGTTCACGGCAAAACCATCGTGGTATTCGGTACACGCTAGTTAATTTACAGCAGCCCTTTTCATGACAGGCAATCCCTTTCGTTCTGTCGAAAATTGATCGGATGCAATGTCATAAAAAATCGGCAACATGTCTTTGTGCCGTAGGTTTCAGATGAAGAATTCAAGGTAAATTAAAATCTTTACCTGCGCTCTGCTGAAGTCGAGCACGTTAACCGTGTGGTGGTTGATATGCTCAGCCCTGCTGGGACTGGAGTAAACCATTCAGCCGGAAAAAAATTCGGCCAGTTTTGCACCCGGGTCCTGTGCCTTCATAAATGCCTCTCCAACCAGAAAGGCATTAACATGATGAGAGCGCATCAGGACAACATCATCGCGATGATGAATACCACTTTCCGTAACAACAATGCTGTCTTCAGGTATGTGCTGCAACATCGCCAACGTGGTATCCAGGCTTACCTCGAAACTGCGCAAATCACGGTTGTTAATACCGATTAAGCGGTTGCTTAACTGCAGTGCCCTGTGCAGTTCGTTTTCATCGTGAACCTCGACAAGAACATCCATACCCAACTCATGAGCCAGGTCATTCAGTTCCTTTAGTGATTCGTCATTCAGGCAGGCTACGATAAGTAAAATACAGTCGGCGCTAATAGCACGAGCTTCGTAAACCTGGTAGGGATCGACGATAAAATCTTTCCTGATCACCGGCAGGCCACAGGCTGACCTTGCTGCGACAAGATAATCATTGCTACCCTGGAAAAAGTCCTTGTCAGTTAAAACCGAAAGACAGGCTGCACCGCCCTTTTCATAACTCGCGGCTATTTCTGCAGGAACAAAATTTTCCCGCAGAACGCCCTTCGATGGTGAGGCTTTTTTGATTTCCGCAATAACTCCTGACGACCCGGACTGGATCTTGGCTTCAATGGCTGATGCAAATCCCCTGACAGGGTCTGCATCTGCCAGCTTCGCCTGCAGTTCAGCGACTGGCTGCTCGGATTTCGCACGCGCTATTTCCT
>JARRJW010000181.1:0-4387 GCA_037388785.1 Gammaproteobacteria bacterium | reverse complement strand
TAAAGCATGATGCGCTTTTTTCGGAATGTGAAAATTTCTCAGCATCCTTTCCTGAAAACAGGCTGCTGCCTGTCGAAGGTGCAATTGTCAATCTGGGAAAGTCATTTGATGACAGGCTTTATGGCTGGGATAACGAGTATGGTTCTCAGAGCTTTGAAGTGGAAAATTACAAGGCCAGTCAGTACCTGGTTTCCAATGGCGAATATCTGGAATTTGTTGAACAGGGTGGCTATCAGAACACAGAATACTGGACAGAAGAGGGGCGGGGCTGGCTTGAATACACCCGTGTTACACATCCCGAGTTCTGGGTAAAAACTGCTGATGGGTTCAAATATCGGACCATGACGAATGAAATCGATATGCCCTGGAACTGGCCGGTTGATGTCAACTATCTTGAAGCCAAGGCTTTTTGTAACTGGAAATCAGAACAGACCGGCAAAACCATAAGATTGCCGACCGAGGCTGAATGGTACGTAATGCGCAATCATATCGATACGGATCAGCCGGACTGGAATCAGGCGCCCGGTAATATCAACCTGGAATACTGGGCTTCGGCCTGTCCTGTCGATCTCTTCAAGACGACTATTGATAGTCATGATTTTTATGATGTTATCGGTAACGTCTGGCATTGGACAGAAACACCAATTGATGCCTACCCGGGTTTCAGGGTGCACCCGGTTTACGATGATTTTTCCACGCCAACCTTTGATGGCAAACATAATATGATCAAGGGTGGCTGTTTCATATCGACCGGTAATTATGCTATCAAGGATTCCAGGTATGCATTCAGACGGCACTTTTTCCAGCATGCCGGTTTTCGTTATATCGAGTCTGATGCTGAGCTCAATATTGAGGGCAACCCCTATGAAACGGATGACCTGGTATCACAGTACCTTGAGTTTCACTATGGCGCAGAATACTTCGGCGTACCAAATTTCGCCAAGGCATGCGCGGATATCTGTCTTGAGCAGGCAGGCAAAGCAGGCATCGAAATGGGACGTGCCCTGGACCTTGGCTGTGCGGTAGGTCGCAGCTCGTTTGAACTTGCAACCCGTTTTGAACATGTTGATGCACTGGATTTTTCAGCCCGTTTTATATCCTCTGCAGTAGAACTGCAGCGTGCAGGCATTAAGCGCTTTACTGTTAAGGATGAGGGTGACCTGGTTAGCTTCAGGGAAACCCAACTTGTTGAACTGGGCCTGGCTGAAACTGCAAAACGCTGTCTGTTTATGCAGGCGGATGCCTGTAACCTCAATGAGAAATTTACTGGTTATGACCTGATATTTGCCGGTAACCTGATTGACCGGCTTTATTCTCCCAGGCAGTTTTTAAGCATGGTGCATGAACGCATGAACAAGGGCGGGCTGCTTGTGCTGGCTTCGCCTTACACCTGGCTGGAAGAGTTTACCGAACGTAAAGAATGGCTCGGTGGCTTTAAGGATGAGGTCGGTGAAAATTTCACTACACTGGATGGCCTCAAAGAAGTTTTAGGGGCGCATTTTGAAATGCTGGGCGAGCCTGTGGATGTGCCGTTTGTGATTCGTGAAACCCGCCGCAAGTTTCAGCATACGCTTTCCCAGTTAACCGTCTGGAAACTTGTTGATTAAGTCCTGGCAGGTTAGGGCCGGGTTACGGCGGTTAAATTAACCATCCAATGTCACCTTATGGTATTTCCTGATTACAAGCTGGCAGCCTATCAAATGCAAACGGGTCATCAAACCCGTTTTGCCATGGGGGGCTCGGCACCCGCTGCAATGTCTCTCAGACAGTTGTTGTCATTGGCATCGGATGAAGAAATGACCATGTGGGACGAGTTTTCACTTGGGTATACACCGAGTCAGGGCAGTGATGATCTCCGTGAAGTGATTGCAGAAATGTATCCCGGTCTTTCTGCTGATAACATCCTGGTGACTGCAGGGGCGCTGGAAGCCATTACTATTGCTTATCATGCAGTGCTTAGCAGTGCTGATACTTGTCAGGTGGTTACGCCCGTATTTGAACCACTGGCAATTGTCGCCGAAGCCATTGGTGCCAGGGTCATCAAGGTGCCCATGACGAAATTATCAGGCCAATGGCAAATGGACATGGACAGCTGGGTTGATCAACTGTTACCCAAAACCCGCATGGTAACGATAAATTTTCCACATAATCCTACCGGGGCCATGATAAGCCGCCTGCAGCAACAGTCGATCATTGATCACTGTAGAGACTTCGGTTGCTGGCTTTTTTCTGATGAGGTTTTCCGTGGCCTGGAACAGAATCCGGGAGACCGCTTGCCGGCGGTTGCCTCGATTTATGAAAAAGGTATCAGCCTTGGCGTCATGTCCAAGGCATTCGGTCTAGGTGGTGTACGTGTTGGCTGGATTGCCTGTCAGGACAAAACAGTGTTAGCGAAGATGCGCGAGATTAAAAGTTTTCTATCCATTTGTAATGGCAGGGCAGATGAGGTTTTAAGCCAGATTGCAATCCGTCATGCAGATGAAATTCAGCACATCAACCACACTTTGCTAGCAGACAACCTGGCGCTGATAAAAAAGTCTATCTCACCACTGGCTGAAAGCATTCACTGGTATCCACCCCAGGCGGGTTGTGTAGCATTTCCCGAGGTTATATCAGGTTATGACGATGGCAGAAGTCTGGCTGAAAGTCTGCTGGATAACTCGGGTGTCAATGTCGTACCTGGAGACTGTTTTTTGCAGGGTGAAAAACATTTCAGAGTGGGGTTTGGGCAACGCGATTTTTCCCTGGCCTGGCCGTTGTTTGAACAGGAATTATTGAAACCCTTATAGCAAACCAATTATCGCAACACCTGCCAGCATCAGGCAGCCGGCAAACAAATGCATGCCAAGATGTTTTTCCCTGAAGAACAGAACCCCGAAAATAATACCAAACAGCAGGCTGGTTCGCTTCACCGAGATCATGTAAGCCACTTCAATTTTTTCCAGCGCCAGAAAATGCAGATAAACCATGACAGCCATCAATAGTGCCACGAGTAACGCGGGTTTAAAGTTTTGCCGGATTTTCGAGTAGCCTCCTCGGCCAAACAGCAGCAGTGCAACCAGTCCGACTGAAAGGTAGTAAAAAGCGCCGAACTGACTGGCTGGCATATATTGCATTGCTGCTTTTGTGCTGACGGCAGTGAAGCTGTAAATGACTGCGGCAATCAACATGTACCTTGAGCCGGGATTGATGAGAATATAGCGGAAAGGCTTGAGGGCTGTTTTAACTGACAGGCCTTCGGTTTCGGACAGGTTTAGAAACCAGGCACCAACAATAATAAGTATGATACCGGCCAAGCCAAAAACGGAAATACTTTCCTGCAATATCAACCAGGCAATTAAAACCGCGAAAATCGGTGTGAAAGCCAGGTAAGGTACGGTAAGTGACAAGGGGTAGTCACGTATCGCCTTCATGTACAGGTACATGGCAGTTATTTCAGCCGGTACAGTAATTGCCATCCATAACCAAAAGGGTAGTGGCAAGTGTGATATTTCTACCTGTAGCGCCAGCGGCAGCATTAACGTGCCAGCCAAAGCCAGGCGTACCAGTGTCAGTGCTTTGAAATCCAGATGAGACAGGTGTTTTTTGGCAATGGCATCGGAGGCCGCCAGGGAGAACGCGCATAGCAATGAAAGAAAAAGCCAGTGATTGATGATTTCTGATGGCATGCGAGTGGATGCTACCGGGTCTGCTGACAGTCAGACGTCTTTGACCAAGGCAACGGCTGCTTTTACGGTATCAATACCGGCATCCGGTTTATGTGCATTTTCAGAAAGATACCTGCGCCAGGCTTTTGCTCCAGGTTTTCCCTGAAACATGCCCAGCATGTGCCGAGTGATATGGTTCAGGTAAGTGCCCCGGGCCAATTCACTGCTGATATAGGGCAGCATTTCATCGATAACCTGTTTCGGCTCTTCACAGCACTTTTCAGCATGGAAAAAAGTCCTGTCAACTTCACTGAGCAGCCAGGGGTTGTGGTAAATGGCTCTGCCCAGCATGGCGCCATCAACTTTATGAAGATGCTGTTTAACTTCTTCAAACGTACCAATACCGCCGTTTATGATAATTTCAAGTTCAGGGTGGTCCTGTTTAATGGCGTAAACCGCATCGTAGCGTAATGGTGGCACATCACGGTTTTCCTTTGGGCTCAAGCCGTCCAGCCAGGCTTTCCTGGCATGAATGATGAACGTTTTTATGCCTGAAAGTTTGACCTTTTCAACAAAAGCAGCAAGCTGATCATAGCTGTCTGCGCGGTCAATCCCGATTCGATGTTTGACAGTAACATCGATGCTGACAGCTGACTGCATGGCCTCAAGACACTCCCGGACCAGTTCCGGATCGGCCATCAGGCAGGCGCCAACTCGACCGGATTGCACACGATCGGAAG
>JARRJW010000180.1:0-8724 GCA_037388785.1 Gammaproteobacteria bacterium | reverse complement strand
ATCAGGACACCGGCGAGAATATTGGCGAGCAGCACATCTGCTTTTTTGTCTGGCATCTGGTTGCTGTCAAACAGTTCAAGTTGCTTTTCAACCTGGTTTTTCCCGGCATTATCGTATGAGGCAGCAAGTGCCTGGGGGTCGTAGTCAATGCCAATGGCATGTCTGGCTCCCAGTTTTAATGCGGCAATAGCCAGAATACCGGAGCCGCAGCCATAATCGATGATGTCCTTGTCGATAGGCGGGTGACGGTCGAGCCATTCAAGGCACATCGCTGTTGTAGGGTGTGTGCCGGTGCCGAAGGCCAGGCCGGGGTCAAGATCAATCACCGTGGCATGACTGGCTTCAACGGTTTGCCCGGTCGGGCATATCCACAGGCTTTCACCAAAACGCATCGGTTTGAAGTGATCCATCCAGGCACGTTCCCAGTCCTGGTCCTTTAGCGTCTCTATGGTCAGCTGATGGTTGAGTTCTTTGTTGAACGTCATGTTAACGGCCTGGCGTATGGCATCGTTGTCCAGCTGCCCCAGTTCAAATAGTGCAGTCACCTTGACCAGTGACCATAAACGGATTTCGTCCGGCAGTGTTTCCAGTACAGGTTCATCTTTGGCATCGCCAAGGGTTATCGAAAGTGCGCCAAGTGACTCAAAGGTGACTTCGGCCTCATCGGCCTGTTCCTTGGGGACAACTAGGTGGGCTTGAATCCAGGGCATTAGAAACTGGCGAGCAAATTAATCAGGTTTAAGGCTCAAAAGATATTTGCGCTATAAATCAATTAAGTTTTTAAACCGAGTTTTTTCTCAAGGTAATGAATGTTAACGCCACCCTGCTTAAATGCCGCATCAGAGATCAGTCGAATTTGCAGAGGCAGGTTGGTTTTTATGCCATCAATGACCATTTCAGATAAAGCGGTGTGCATTCTTGCCAGCGCGGACTCACGATTTTCGCCATGCGCGATAAGCTTGCCTATCATCGAGTCATAGTAAGGAGGCACTGTGTAACCGTCGTAAATATGGCTTTCAAAACGAATGCCTGCGCCGCCGGCAACATGCAGCTTGGTGATTTTGCCCGGGCTGGGCATGAAGTTTTCCGGGTTCTCGGCGTTGAGGCGGCATTCAATCGCATGGCCGGTTAGCTTTACATCCTGTTGGGCAATCGATAGATGAGCGTCAGCATGAATTTTTAGTTGCTCTTTGACAATATCAACACCGGTAACCATTTCGGTAACAGGGTGCTCGACCTGAACGCGGGTATTCATTTCAATGAAATAGAATTCACCGTTTTCATAAAGGAACTCAAAGGTACCGGCACCAACATAACCGATCTGGCGACAGGCTTCGGCGCAGCGTTCGCCAATTCTGTTACGCTGTTCTTCGGTAATTCCCGGTGCCGGCGCCTCTTCAATCACTTTTTGATGACGGCGTTGCATTGAGCAATCCCGCTCGCCCAGGTGAATGGCATTACCATGGCGATCAGCCAGAATCTGGAATTCAACATGACGGGGGTTTTCCAGGAACTTTTCCATGTAGACGGTATCGTTGCTGAAAGCCGTTGCCGCTTCAGTTTTGGTCAGGGTGATGGCATTGAGCAGGTGGGCTTCAGAATGCACGACGCGCATGCCGCGACCACCACCACCGCCGGCGGCTTTGATAATCACCGGGTAGCCGATTTCCTTGGCCAAACGTATAGAGCGGTCCTTGTCATCCGTTAATGGGCCATCTGAGCCTGGCACCGTAGGTACGTCAGCGGCTTTCATCGCTTCAATTGCGCGGATTTTATCGCCCATCATGCGAATGGTTTCAGATTTTGGACCGATAAAGGTGAAGCCGCTTTTTTCAACACGCTCTGCAAAGTCAGCGTTCTCTGAAAGAAAACCGTAACCGGGATGAATGGCGACGGAGTCGGTGACTTCGGCAGCGCTGATAATGGCTGGCACGTTCAGGTAACTTTCTGCCGAGGGTGCGGGTCCAATACAGACCGACTCGTCGGCAAAGCGCACGTGTTTCAGGCAACGGTCAGCTTCCGAATGTACGGCAACGGTTTTGATGCCCAGTTCCCGGCAGGCCCTGAGAATGCGTAAGGCGATTTCGCCTCGATTGGCAATAACAATTTTATCCAACATGATGGCAGGCCTTATTCGATGACAAACAGTGGCTGGTTGTATTCAACCGGCTGGCCATTTTCAACAAGGATTTCCTTAATCGTACCAGAGGTGTCAGATTCGATCTGGTTTAGAATTTTCATCGCCTCAATGATGCACAGAGTCTGTCCGTTGTGGACGCTTTGACCAACCTCAACAAACGCCTTGGCGCCTGGCGAAGGGGCGCGGTAAAAAGTGCCGACCATCGGTGATTTAACAACGTGACCGGAAAACTGTTCTTTTTCTTCGGCAGCAGCTGCAGGCTCTGCAACAGGGGCGGGCGCACTAACGGGAGCCGGAGCGGCAACAACCTGGGCAACAGCGCTGTTGCGACTTAAACGAACAGATTCTTCACCTTCATGAATTTCAATTTCAGCAATATCTGATTCTTCAATCAGTTCTATTAATTTTTTAATCTTGCGAATATCCATTTTTGTTAACCCTTTTTAATCATTATTGGTTCAGGCGGCTGATAGCAGCCTGCAAAGCCAGCTCATATCCCTGGGGACCTAAACCGGCGATAACGCCAACCGCAATATCTGACAGGAAGGAATGTTGTCGAAATTCTTCCCTGGCGTGCGTGTTGGACAAGTGTAATTCGATAAACGGGATTTCAACGCCTAACAGCGCATCCCTGATGGCCACGCTGGTATGTGTAAAAGCTGCGGGGTTGATGATAATGAAAGCAACCTGGTCGGTTTTGCTCTGGTGGATACGCTCTACCAGTTCATGTTCGGCATTGCTTTGAGTAAATTCCAGAGAAATACCGGCGGCATTGGCCTGTGTTTCCAGGGTGTGTTTGATATCGTCTAAGGTTTGGCTGCCATATAGCTCGGGCTCACGAGTTCCCAGGAGATTGAGGTTGGGACCATTAAGAACGAGAATTTGAGACATGTTGAAAGTGATGCCACCTTAAGGTCGAAAACAGATTAGACCTATTTTAGGAAATTGACGCTATTTGTCTACAAGATTACGACAAAAAGTGCGATTTAATTGAAAAATCGACGAAATTGGCAGCTTACAGCAGGGCTTTGATCTCGCTTTGCAGGGCGTCTTTTTCGACTTCTCCGGTATGCTGGTAAACCAGGTTGCCGTTTTTATCAAAAATTGCCGTGAAAGGGAGTCCGCTGAAACGGTTGCCTAATTGCTGGGAAATTTTTACCGCTTCAATACCACCTAACAGGGTTGGATAATTGATACCGAATTCATCGGCAAAATCCTGAACGGGTTCCTTGTCATCAATGGCAATGCCAACAAACTGTACGTTTTCAGAATACTTTTCCTGGGTTTCGATAAAGGCTGGTGTTTCTTTGCGACAGGGCGGGCACCAGGTGGCCCAGAAGTTTAAAACGACAATTTTATCGGACCATTCAGTGCTTGAACGTGTATTGCCCTGGAGATCACTGTAGGCAAAATCGGGCAGTTTGTTCAAAACCTGGGTACTGACTGTCTCGTTTTTAGTTGGGCTGTCAGTCGTGTCAGAATTCTTATACAGGCTGTAGCCAATGCCGAGTGTCAGGCCAAAAGCGGCGACAATTGCAGTTAACTGGGTTGTAGTCATTGAATGGCGTTCCGTGTTTTAGTGACAAAATCTTCGAGTGAGACATCACCGACGATCTTATGTTCCTTCAGTTCATTACCGTTTCTATCCCAGAATACGATGACTGGCGGTGCAATCACGCCAAAACGCTTCATTATTGCCTTGGCTTCATCTGAGCCGGCATCCGTGACGTCAGCCTGAAGTAAAACAGCATCGGCTAAAGCGGCCTGTGATTCGGGGGCCGGAAAAATTTCATTTTCGAGTGTTTTACAGTAAACGCACCAATCGGCATAAAAGTCGAGAACTGCGGGTTTGCCGGCGGCTTTGGCCTCCGCCAATGCCTGGTCAAGTTCGGCCATCGTGGTGAGTCGCTTAAAGTGACGAACATCCGATTGAGCATGCTGGGCCGAACCGCCGCCAATGGCCAGGCCTTTCAGGGGTTGACGCACATCTTTGCCACCGGCAGCCGCGCCAATCAGCATGGTTGCACCGTAGATCAGCAGGATAACTCCCAGGCCTTTCCAAAGCTTTTGCCAGCCGCTGGCTTCTATATGCAGGTGGCTGAGTGCGCCCATGTAAATCGAGGAAGCTACCAATAACGAACCCCAAAGCAGAAGAATAATGGTTTCCGGAAGAATGCGTTCCAGGAAGTAGATCGCCAGGCCGAGCATACTGACCCAGCGCGTGGTAGCAGTTTGCCCGCAGATGCACCGATCAGGATCAGTGGAACACCCATGCCCATGCTCATGGCAAATAGTGCCAGGCCGCCAATCACAGGGTCATTGGTTTGACTGATGTATAGCAGCGCACCGGCTAACGGCGGTGCCACGCAGGGGCCTACGATTAATGCCGATAGCAGACCCATAATGGCAACACCCGCAGTATTGCCGCCAGACTGTTTATTACTGAGTTCAGTCAGCTTGCTTTGCAGGCTGCTGGGCAGTTGCAGTTCATAAAAGCCGAACATCGACAAGGCAAGTAAAATGAAGATGCCTGCAAAGATTGCAATCACCCAGGGTATCTGTAAAAGGATCTGCAGGTTTTCACCGGACATCGCCGCGAAAACGCCGGCCACGGTATAGGTCACCGCCATGGCCAGTACATAGACAATGGAAAGGTACGTGGCCTTGCCGGTGGTGATATTGTCCTGTCCACTGATGATGCCGGAAAGGATCGGAATCATGGGGAAAACGCAGGGGGTAAATGCCAGGCCAAGACCAATCAGGAAGAAGATGCCAACAATAGCAAATGTACTGCTGTTTTTGATCAGGTCGGCAATTTGGTCTTCTTCAGACCCTGAAGCGGATGATGAACTGTCAGATGTTTTTTTAACCTCAACAGGGGCATCGGCAATGGCAATATTGCCCTGGCCTGCAGCAGGATACTGAATGGGTATCAGGGTTTTTACCGGGGGATAGCAAATGCCTCGTTCAGCACAACCCTGGTAGCTAACCGTCAGGTTGGTTGCGCCGGCTGCGGATGCGTTATTTTCAACTGGTACGACAAGGCTTAAATTGTCTTTATAAATTTTAATGTCACCAATCGAGCCATCGGGCCTGACACCATCCTGCTTGATTATGGGCTCTGGCATGTCCAAGTCGCCAACTTTTATCTCGCTGCCGTCGCCAAAAGAAAGTTTAATCTTGTCGTTGTATAGATAAGTGCCTTCGGCAATAAGCCAGTCAAGTTGCAGCTGGCCGTCATCGTTGACCATGTATGACAGCTGGTAGGCTTCCTCAGGTTGCAGGATGCCATCCTCCTCCAGACCAAAACCATCGCTGTCTCCAAAGGCGTCGTTAAAGTCATCCAGGGCCTGCAGTGGGTCAACCTGTTTGGTTGGCTCTGCATCGGCTACGCCAATATCATCAGCGGGCCCAGAACCGACAGACTCAAGTGGGCGAACGGAGTTGGGGTCAACCGGTGCAGGCTGATCGACACCGCTTGACATGGCAACCAGTAATGTTTGGGTTTGCGGCGGATAGCAGACGCCGACATCGGCACAACCCTGTGATTTAGCCGTTAAAGAAATAATCTCCGGCGCGTCAGGGCTTTTGTTAACAGGAATTTCTATCAGGGCTTCATCGCGGTAAATATCAATTTCACCGAAGAACTCGTCGTTGTATTTAATTGCTTCAGGATAGTCCGGGTCTGCCAGGGTTATTGCATTAGAGTCGGTGGAAAAGCGGATTTTATTCTTATAAAGATAATAGCCGTCGGCAATGCGCCACTTGACTTGTATTTTGTCAGCCTTTGAACCGTCTGCTGAGATGCGAAAAGCCTGCTCGGGTGAAAGCAGGTCTTCAGGTGAAACCGCGAAACTGGTCTGTGCAAAGAAAAGCAGGAACGAGAGCAGGGCTGTTATTATTTTGTGCATTGTTTTATCCATTCGAGGTAATCCGGTGAACTCTCAGTGATCGGTACGGCAATAAGCTCGGGTAGATCATAGGGGTGTTCATCGTTTATCAAATTTTGTATGTCGCCGAAGCGGTCTTTCGTTGACTTAATTACTAACAGGACCTCTTGGTCCTGTTGAATGTTTCCATCCCATGTATAAATTGAGGTTATTCCGGGAATCATGTTGATGCATGCTGCCATGCGTTGTTCAACGCTAAGCCTTGAAATTCGTTCAGCCGTCTCAATATCAGGACAGGTACAGTAAATGACAATAGCAGACATGGTCGACGAAGTTTAGCGGATAAAGCGCATCTGTCTATTCATGAAAGTGACAATATTCTGTATTGTTAGCGTCAATTACCATCAAATTTTCCTTCATATCGAGCAGTTTCATGATTTTTCTGATTATTTTTGTCCTGGTACCTGTGGTCGAGTTGTACTTTATGCTCGAAGTGGGTGATGCTGTTGGTGCGTTCAATACGGTTTTCCTGGTGATTCTGACAGCTTTGATCGGTGGTTTCATGGTCAGGCAGCAGGGCTTTTCAACGCTGATGAGAATGCGTGAGACAGCTGCAAGAGGTGAAATGCCGGCAATTGAAATTTTCGAAAGCGCAATCCTGTTTCTCTGTGGCGTAATGTTGCTGTTGCCGGGTTTCATCACTGATACATTAGGTTTTTTGTTGCTTATCAGGCCGGTTCGTCAGGCATTAATCTTAAAGGTCATGCAGAACCGTAGTGTGCAGGCGACTTATCATACCCAGGCTCATTCTTCTGAAAGCGACGAACACGTCAAGGTCATACACCGTTCCGGTCATCGGGTCATCGAAGTAGACGACTATAAGAAAGAAGATTAATAGGCATATAAATAAAGTTTTTATTGAAATCCCGTTTTTCGATCCTACTATTAGCACTCGCCTTAGGTGAGTGCTAGCGACTACGCTGGTATCAATAATTTTGATCATTTGATTGTGTGTAATTTCTCTCCCGGAGAGGAATTACACCGAAAGACAGCTTGTTGCGAGATGTTTTTGCGTTCAGATGATCGTTTAGTTTCTAAAACCATTAAACGAATCAGGAGATTTGTAAAAAATGAATATTCGTCCTTTGCACGATCGTGTTGTCGTTCGTCGTATGGAAGAAGAGCGCACCAGTCCTGGTGGCATTGTTCTTCCGGATGCGGCCACAGAAAAACCTTCTCAGGGTGAAATAGTTGCTGTTGGCAACGGGAAAAAAATGGATAACGGCGACGTTGTAGCCCTGGATGTAAAAGTTGGCGACAAGGTCCTGTTTGGAAAATATTCCGGTACTGAAGTCAAAATGAATGGCGAAGATGTACTGGTAATGCGTGAAGAAGACATCATGGGAGTAATCGAATAATGAGTGCAAAAGAAGTATTTTTTGGTGATGACGCCAGAGCGAAAATGCTCCATGGTGTCAATATTCTTGCTAATGCAGTAAAAGTGACCCTGGGTCCTAAAGGCCGCAACGTGGTTCTGGAAAAGAGCTTTGGTGCGCCAACCATCACAAAAGATGGTGTATCAGTTGCCAAGGAAATCGAACTGAAAGACAAGTTCGAAAATATGGGTGCGCAGATGGTCAAAGAGGTTTCTTCACAGACTTCTGACATCGCTGGTGACGGTACCACTACAGCCACCGTTCTGGCACAGGCCATGGTACGCGAAGGTTTGAAAGCCGTTGCTGCCGGCATGAACCCAATGGACCTCAAGCGTGGTATCGACAAGGCGGTTATTGCTGTTGTTGAAAACCTGAAATCCATGTCCAGGCCTTGTGAAAGTGACAAGGAAATTGCCCAGGTCGGTTCCATTTCCGCCAACTCTGATAGCAATATCGGTGACATCATTGCAGCTGCGATGGAAAAAGTCGGTAAAGAAGGTGTCATTACTGTTGAAGAAGGTTCAGCACTGGATAACGAACTGGACGTGGTTGAAGGTATGCAGTTTGACCGAGGCTACCTGTCACCTTACTTCATCAATAACCAGCAGTCTCAGACTGTTGACCTGGAAGAGCCTTATATCCTGTTACACGACAAGAAAATCTCCAACATCCGTGACCTGCTTCCTGTACTTGAAGCAGTTGCCAAAGCCGGTCGTCCATTGATGATCATTGCTGAAGATGTTGAAGGCGAAGCGCTGGCAACACTGGTTGTTAACAACATGCGCGGTATCGTTAAAGTGGCTGCGGTTAAAGCGCCTGGTTTCGGTGACCGTCGTAAAGCCATGCTGCAGGACCTGGCTATCCTGACCGGTGCTACCGTGATTTCTGAAGAAGTCGGTTTAAGCCTCGATAAAGCGGGCCTGAATGAACTGGGTACTGCCAAGAAAATTCAGATCACCAAAGAAGAAACTACTGTTGTTGATGGTGCTGGTACTGAAGAAGATATCAAAGGCCGTATCACGCAGATCCGTACCCAGATTGATGATGCCACATCTGATTACGACCGCGAAAAACTTCAGGAACGTCTGGCTAAACTGGCTGGCGGCGTTGGCGTCATCAAAGTGGGTGCTGCCACTGAAGTTGAAATGAAAGAGAAGAAAGCCCGTGTTGAAGATGCGCTGCATGCAACCCGTGCTGCGGTCGAAGAAGGTATTGTGCCTGGCGTTGGTCACGATCTGACGCAATGGCTCTTCCATGG
>JARRJW010000179.1:0-4436 GCA_037388785.1 Gammaproteobacteria bacterium | reverse complement strand
TCACCGTCACTGCTGTCGCATAAAAACAGCCCGACGGTGAATTAAATACCAATCAGTACAACAATTTTAAGAACATCTGCAACCAGGCGGCAGACCTACTTTCAGGCAAGAAGAAGTAAACCATGCAATTAATTCCTCAAGATTCACCTTTCAATCTGGAAAACAACGATGCTTACATGGCATGGCGTGAAACCAAGCTATCTCGCCACCCACATTCGCTTGATGAAATTCTGGTTGATATCAAAGACCCTTTTAACATTTCAGACAACGAAACAGAGCAACTGATGAACTGCATTGATCGCTGTAACATGGCAATTTACCAGTTACCGGATTCTGTCGACCAGACGCATGACAAAGACTTTCTTTACCAACTTGGCAAACAGTTTGGCCTTGCCAGTCTCGATCACAATCTTTATGCCGATGAAGATGCCATCAGTAGTTTGAGAGTCACCCCGGATAAAAGCGGTAAAGGTTATATTCCCTATACCAATCGTCCGATCGCCTGGCACACCGACGGTTATTACAACTCGGGTGACAGCCAGGTGCGTGCGATGCTGTTACATTGTGTTGTGCCTGCTGAAAATGGCGGCGAAAACCAGCTTCTTGATCATGAGATCGCTTATATTCTTTTACGAGACCACAATCCTGATTTTATCCAGGCATTGTCTCATCCGCAGGCCATGTCAATTCCAGCGAATGAACAGGATGGCAAACAAATCCGTCCTGCAGTTACAGGACCGGTATTTTCACTGGATAAACAGGACAATCTGCATATGCGTTTTACCGCGCGTACACGCAGTATTGAATGGCTGGATGATGAGGCTGTTATTAATGCCAGGGATGCATTGATGGAAGTGCTGAATTCTGACTCGCCTTACCACCTAAAAGGTAAGCTACAGCACGGACAGGGATTGATATGCAATAACGTGTTACATACCCGCACACGCTTCGAAGAGGATAGTCAGCGACTGCTTTATCGGGCTCGATATTTTGATCGAATTTCCTGATGGGCCGGTAGCAAGTTACTGAAGTCTTTGTGAAAATATTTCAGTAGCTGGGCTGTCAGCCGCTGCCTGAAAAGTTTTTATTCCGGACGTTGAAGCCATCCCTGGTCACTTGGCTTCGTGCATCCTGCACTCAGACAGCGGAATAAAAAAATTCAGTCATCACCAGTTTCTGGTACAGCTTGCTTTTCCGGCAAACGTAACTTAATCGATAACTCACGTAACTGCGCAGGTGAAACAGCAGAAGGGGCATCAGTTAACATACAGGCAGCCGTCTGCGTTTTAGGAAATGCCATGACATCACGTATGGATTCAGCCCCGGCCATCAACATCACCAGTCGGTCAAGACCAAATGCCAGACCACCATGTGGCGGACAGCCGTATTTCAGGGCATTTAACAGGAAGCCAAATTTCTCGTTGGCTTCTTCCTCATTAATGCCCAGCAGATTTAATGCTTTTTCCTGCACATCAACGCGGTGAATACGAATCGAACCACCACCCACTTCAGTACCATTGATGACCATGTCATAAGCACGTGACAGGCAATTTCCCGGATCAGAATCAAGCTTTTCAAGATGTTCTTCCATCGGGGCAGTGAATGGATGATGCAACGCTGTCCAGCGATTGGCACCGTCATCCCACTCGAACATTGGGAAATCGACCACCCATAACGGTTTCCAGTCACCCTGCATCAACCCCCGGTCATGGCCAAGCTTGACGCGCAGGGCACCAAGCGCTTCGTTGACGATATTGGCCTTGTCGGCACCAAAGAAAATCAAGTCACCGTTCTCGGCACCAGTGCGTGACAGGATTTCATTAATGGCCTCATCAGGCATGAATTTAAGAATTGGTGACTGCAATCCTTCACGCCCCTGGGCAACATCATTAACCTTGATATAAGCCAGCCCCCTGGCACCGTAGATGCTTACGAACTTGGTGTAATCATCGATTTCCTTGCGGGTTAGCTCGGTACCTTTGGGTAACCTGAGCGCAGCAACTCTGCCGTTGGGATCTTTTGCCGGACCTGAGAAAACCTTAAAGTCGACATCAGTTAACACATCAGCGACATCGACCAGTTCCAATGGACAGCGCAGATCAGGACGGTCACTGCCAAAACGTTTGATAGCCTCGGCATAGGTCATTCTTGGAAAAGTATCGGGCAGATCAACATCAAGCACTTTCTTGTAAATGCCGCGAATCATCTCTTCATTGATGTTCATGACATCGTCTTCATCAACAAAGGACATCTCGATATCAAGCTGGGTAAATTCCGGTTGCCGGTCAGCGCGCAGGTCTTCGTCACGAAAACAGCGAACAATCTGGTAGTAACGGTCCATGCCAGACATCATCAGCAACTGCTTGAATAACTGGGGCGATTGCGGAAGTGCGAAAAACTTGCCTTCATGGGTTCGGCTGGGCACGAGGTAGTCGCGGGCACCTTCGGGAGTCGCCCTGGTCAGCATTGGCGTTTCTATATCAAGAAAACCCTTGCTCTCCAGGTATTCACGCATCGCGTGAGTAACCTTGGCACGCATCTGGATACGTCTCTGCATTTCAGGCTTACGCAGGTCGATATCGCGATAGCGCAACCTGAGCTCTTCATGAGTATCTTCGTCATCAATTTGTATCGGGGGGGTATCGGCATAATTGAGAATTTCCAATTCCTTGCCGAGCACCTCTATCTCACCCGTGGATATTGCCTCGTTGACAGTGCCTTCAGGACGCAACCGAACAAGTCCACGTATTTTCAGAACAAATTCGTTTCGCACTTTTTCGGCGGTTTCAAAAACATCCACCAGGTCAGGATCAAAAACACATTGCAGCATGCCATTACGGTCACGCAAATCGATAAAGATCACACCGCCGTGGTCACGACGACGGTTAACCCAACCACAAACGACAACTTCCTGGTCAACATGAGAGGCATTGACATCGCCACAATAATGACTACGCATGAATAAAACCCTTTAGACAACAAAAAAGCCGTACCCGATCAGGTACGGCCGATAAACATTTGAAGAATAATTTTTAGCTGCAAGAAGCACATCCACCGGAACCACAGCCCCCGGATGTATCGCTTGATGCTTTATCAGCCAGATTTTTCTTGGACCCACTTTTGAAATCAGTTTCATACCAGCCAGAGCCTTTCAAACGAAAGCCGGCAGCAGACAACTGTTTTTTCAATGCTTCCTCACCACACCCCGGACAAAGCGCACTGGGTGTTTCAGACATCTTGTGCATGAGCTCAACTTCATGACCACAGGAATCACATTTGTAATCATAAATCGGCATAAATTTCTCCGCTAAAAACAGTTAATTACACTGTTATATTACCACAATTACCCGATTGCATAACTACAGAAATATCAGCCGATTCAAGTCTCTTTTTCCCGGGCAATGCGCCTTTCACGCAGCATGTCACCCTGCTTTATTATGACATGGCGGATAAGCATATCGCGATCTTCCTCACGAAGATGAGTAAAATCGATCCTGACCTGGTTAACTGCTTTGCCATCAACTTCCGATTTATCGTTACCAACCACCTTGCCATAGGTGAGGATCCCGGTGAAAGAAGGCATCAACAACATTTTCAACTCAACATTGATACCTTCCTTTAGAGGCTCTTCGGTATCAAAGGCAATACCGCTGGCACTGATATTAACCGGCGCCGCCTTGTTCTCACCGACACTGACGTCTTCAGCCATAAAAGCCTTGCCTACCAGGTCAATTTTCCTGTCCAGCGATTTCAGATACGCCGCCACGTCAGGGTCGGTGACCTCCACCTTTCTCAGGGTTGCCGCCATATCAGCAGTTATCGCAGCCAGGCTGGAATTGATCATAAAATGTTCGACCATGCCTTTTTCAAGCAATTCAACTTTTCTGTTCAATTCAGCGTTATCTATTTCTCGATAACTCAGGTGCATCAAGTCTTCGATTCGAAAAAAGCGTCTTCTTTCATCATCCAGGCTTGCCTGTGTTTCATCTGTCATATTATTTGCCTGTTATTCAGCGTTTATCGTTTCAATTATTTCCTGGTCCTCGGCATCACCCTTGATAACGATGAGTTCCACCCGGCGGTTTTTAGCACGATTTTCCGGCGTGTCATTATCGACGAGCGGGTTGGTGTCTGCATGCCCCTCAACCTGCACACGTTCCTCTTCAATATTGGGGTTTCTCAACATGGCATGCAGCACGGTAACTGCCCTGGCTGAGGATAATTCCCAGTTGGAACGGAACCGACCAGTTCTGATGGGTATATTATCAGTATGGCCGGCGACCACGATTTTTCCACTTTTGTCCTGTAAAACCGCGGTAATTTTAAGTTCTGTTATCTGTCGTGCGTCTTCAACGGTACGAAAACCGAACACGCCTTTTTTATGAATGCCTTTTGTATCGGGAAATTTCGGCGAAGCGCCGTTTGCCAATACGAGC
>JARRJW010000178.1:0-7202 GCA_037388785.1 Gammaproteobacteria bacterium | reverse complement strand
TGAAAAACTGCATCATGATCTGGAAAAACTTTACTTTGTCCAACGTGTTGAAAGTCTGGCCAGTCTGAGAACCATACGGGGCAATGGCGATGCAATTAAAACCATTGACCTGATGCCAAAGGTGCCGGATAGCGCTGTCGATATCCAGGAAATCAAACAGCAGGCACTATATAACCCGTTAATCAGGGACCAGTTTATTTCCAGTGACGGCCGCGCCTTAATGCTGCTGGTGACGCTAAAAGATGACCTGGTTGAAGAAGATCAGCAATACAGCGAAACCCTGGATCGGGTACTGCAGGACTACCAAAAAGATTTTCAGCGGATTTTTCAGTTAGGCTCTTCGAGAATCAATGCCGAACTCAAGTCCAGTCTGTTTGAAGATTTGGTTTTACTGGGGCCGCTCTCGGTCTTGATTTTGGTAGTGACATTGCTGGTTTTTATACGCAATTTCAGTACCGCAATGGTGCCAATGATCACATCAGTACTCAGCCTGGTTTGGGCGCTGGGTTTCATGGGGTGGTTCCAAATCCCAATTAACATTCTTACCGCCATGCTGCCGTCACTGATTATTGTGATTGGTTCAACTGAAGACACGCACATGATGGTGTCGTATTTCCATGGCTTGCAAAACAGGGAAAAAAATAAAAGGCAGTTTGCAGTACGTTTCATGCTGAAACATGTGGGTGTGCCGATGCTGCTGACAATTTTGACGACCAGCCTTGGCTTCGCCAGTAATATTTTCAGCAATATTGGTCTGATTCAGGACTTTGCCATAGCATCAACGGTGGCGATTATTGCAAACGGCATCATTACAATGTTGCTGGTACCTCTGCTACTGAGTTTTATTGGGCCGAAGCAAAGTATTTTTGCCAGGGACAATGAACAAACCACCGGTGTGCCCGGGTTCGTATACCGGATGTTCAATACAGGCAATAAGCGTTTTTCAAAATCAATTTTATTGACCACGACGATTTTATGCGGATTTTTTCTTTACCAGGCGGCCAACCTGTTTGTTACCAATGATCCGCTTTCATATTTCCATTCGGACCGTCAACTAATCAAGGATGTTGAAACAATGCATCGTGATCTGTCCGGGATGAAAACTTTTTTTATTACGCTTGAAAGTGACCAGGACAAGGCTTTCCTGGATCCGGATAACCTGCAAAAATTGGTCGATATACAGAACTTTTTGAAGAAACAGGGAATTTTTGACCGCAGTCTGTCAATCGCTAATTACCTGTCTTTTATCAACCAGGAGTTTCACTCGGGAAACAAAAATGCCTATCGGCTGCCAATCAGCCGCGAGCAGGTGGCGCAATTCCTGTTGTTTTTTCACAGAAACGACCAGGCAAGCTATGTCAGTCATGATTACCGCCGTGCCAATATCATTGTGCGCCATAACGTCACTGACTCTAGAACGCTAAACCGCCACATTGCCGAACTCGAAGAGATTGTTACCCAAATAGCGGGTGTCAAAATGCGCGGCTACGTGATTGGTGAAAACCTGATGATCAACCGTGCAGCCGAATCTTTGATGACAGCACAGGTTAAATCACTGGGCATATTACTGCTGGTCATATTCCTGTTGATGTCGATGATGTTTACCTCGTTCAAGGGGGGCTTTATTGCGCTTATTCCCAGTGTGATTCCAATTATCCTGATGTTTGGTGTAATGGGACTGCTGGATATTTCACTGAACCCGGGTACGGCAATGGTCGCGGTGATCGCTATCGGTATTGCTGTTGATGGTACCATCCATCTGTTTTCGCATTATAACGATCTGTGCCGAAAAACCAGTGATAATGCCGAAGCGGTTCGTAAAACGGTAGAACATGAGGCCATGCCAGTGGTAGCAACCAGCCTTTCGCTGGCCGTCGGTTTTGGTGTGCTGCTGTTTTCTAATTTTACCGTTGTCGCCCAGTTTGGCGCGATGTCAGCTCTGACCATGTTGTTTTCAATTTATGCCAATCTACTGATTACCCCGATTATCATGTCTCGGGTACGCCTGGTGGGGTTGTATGAAATTCTCGTGATGCGCATGCAAAAGGATTTGCTCAAGCAAAGTCCGCTGTTTATTGGTATGAACGGCTACCAGATACGCAAAGCAATTCTGATTTCCGAATATAAAGACTTTTCTGATAATTCCCTGATTATCAAGGAAGGTACAACTGAACGCAGTATGTACCTGGTGCTGTCAGGTTCAGTGAATGTTGAACGTAACGGACACCTGGTCAAGTCATTGCAGGTAGGTGATGTTTTCGGTGAAATCGGCTTAGTCAGGGAAACCTTAAGAACGGCTGATGTCCGGGCCCAGGGCGAAGTGCAACTGTTACGCTTTGACTACGAAAGATTGCATAAGGACTTGAAGTACTTTCCAAATATTGTTGCCAAACTTAATTTTAATATCAGTTGCATTCTGGGCGAACGACTGGCTGAAGTGATTGAAAGAAGCCGGGACTAGGCTTCAGGCTGGTACCGTTCAATCAATACGATAACGCCGGCAAGTGGATGATCGATATAAAACAACTTGCCAAGACGAATTTTTTTGGATGTTTTAAAGCTTATATCTCTGGCTGGCATGAAACCCTGGTTATTGTAGCGGTCAGGGTTTTCTAGCTTAATATCGACGTCGGCATGCAGGTAACGTGACAGGCTGATTTTGATATTTCCGTAGATACCGTTGGCCTTGGTATCCAGCGGTATCCAGGGGGCCTGCTTGCGAGGCAGACCTTTCTGGCGCCAGGCCTGGTGAGAGGCAACAGTCATTTCCGGGGCACGGTTAATGGAATAGGCATGTGGCCCAAGCTGCCACTGTTCTTTTGGGACTGACAGCAGATCTGAACCTGGTGATAAATTGTCGGCTGATGAGAAACCGCCAGACCCGTCTTCCTGATAGGGTAATTCAGACCATCTTTCAGCATTGCTGGTACTGGCACTGCGGGTAAAACTGATGACTTCTACCGTGTACCACTTGTCCTCGGATGCCATGACGGTACCTGAGACAAGTGTCATCAAGATTATAAGAAATAGTTTATGCAGCAGTTTTGGCATTTTTACCTACCAGTTTGTCAATAATACCGGTGACCTGTTCGATGCGCATGTCACGGTTTTCCAGATTGGTCTGGAATCTTAACCTGTCTGCACCATCGAACTGAAATGTTTTTGGCTGTTTCTGTACCAGGTTGATGATATTCATCGGATCGATTTTGGGTTCGGCTTCAAAGAGAATTCTTCCGCCGGCCTGGCCCGCTTCCACTTTACGGATACCGAAAGGGTGTACCTTGAGTTTGAGTTCAGTAATGGCAAACAGGTTTTTCGCGGGCATAGGCAAAAGGCCGAACCGGTCGATCATTTCAACCTGAAGTTCGCGTAATTCTTCGGTGTCATTACAACTGGCAATGCGTTTGTAGAAAACCAGGCGGTTATGAATGTCAGGCAGGTAATCTTCCGGAATCAGTGCAGGAATCTGCAGGTCTATCTCCGTGCCATGATCAAGTGGTCTGTCCAGTTGTGGCTGTTTGCCGGATTTAAGTGCATTGACGGCGCGCTCCAGCAGCTCGGTGTAGAGCGTGAAACCAATTTCCTGAATTTGACCGCTCTGTTCATCACCCAGTAGTTCCCCGGCACCGCGTATTTCCAGGTCATGCGTAGCCAGTGTGAAACCGGCACCCAGGTCTTCCATTGAGGCAATCGCTTCCAGCCGTTTTACCGCATTGGCCGTCATACTCTTTTTCGGAGGTGTCAGCAGGTAGGCGTAGGCACGATGGTGCGAACGACCTACACGACCACGCAACTGGTGTAATTGCGCCAGACCAAGTTTATCCGCCCGGTTCATAATGATGGTGTTTGCAGTGGGCACATCAATACCCGATTCAACAATGGTGGTACAGACCAGTAAATTGAATCGCTGATGATAGAAGTCACGCATGATGGCTTCCAGCTCGGTCTCGCGCATTTGCCCGTGGGCAAACTTAATCCTGGCGCCGGGAATCATTTCACTTAATTTGCGGCTGGTGTTTTCAATGGTGCTGACTTCGTTATGCAGGAAATAAACCTGGCCACCACGTTTGATTTCACGTTCGCAGGCTTCAATAATCAGGTTGTCCTGCCACTGCGAAACAAAGGTTTGTATCGGGTGCCTGGCTGCCGGCGGGGTGGCAATGATGCTCAGGTCACGCATGCCAGACATTGCCATGTTCAGGGTTCGGGGAATTGGCGTCGCGGTCAGGGTAAGAATATCAACCTCTGAGCGCAGTGACTTGAGCTGTTCTTTCTGGCGAACCCCGAAACGGTGTTCCTCGTCGATAATAACCAGTCCAAGATCATCAAACTTCACATCTGCCGATAACAGTTTATGGGTGCCGACAACGATATCCAGTTGACCTGCCTTAAGTTGTTTTAAAATTGCGGTAGTCTGCTTTGCAGTTCCATGACATGACCGATTCAAGACCAATGGACCGGGTAGTCTGCGAAGCGGTCTGAAAAATTTTGCAGGTGTTGCTGCGCAAGCAGGGTTGTAGGGGCAATCACGGCAACCTGCTTGCCGTTCATCGCGGCAACAAAGGCTGCCCGCATTGCCACTTCAGTTTTACCAAAACCAACATCACCACAGACTACCCGGTCCATTGGTCTTGAATCGGTCATGTCATGGATAACAGCTTCTATGGCAGATTGTTGATCGGGTGTTTCTTCAAATTCAAAGGTGGCAACAAACTTTTCATAGTCTGTTTCATCCAGTTTAAAACGGTAACCGGTATGTGTTTCACGCCTGGCGTAGATATCCAGCAACTCTGCCGCTACATCATGAACTTTTTCAATCGCTTTCTTCTTGGCCTTTTCCCATTGTCCACTGCCGAGTGAATGCAGCGGGGCAGTATCCTCATTGGCGCCGGTGTAACGACTGATCAGGTGCAGTGATGAAACCGGCACATAAAGTTTGTCACCTTTGGCGTATTCCAGGGTTAAAAACTCGGTAATTTCGTTGTCAATTTCAAGCGTTTGCAAACCCAGGTAACGTCCGATGCCATGTTCTTCGTGAACGACGGGAGTACCGGCATGCAGCTCAGTCAGGTTGCGAATGACCTGGTCGGCATCGGTTTTAATTTTTCTCTTGCGACGGTCCTGCCTGACGCGTTCACCCAATAACAGGGCTTCGGGAATCACACAGATTTTCTGGTTTTCAAGCCAAAGTCCGGATTCGATCGGTGTCACACACAGGCTGATTTCTTCATCGCTGTTCAGGAAGCTCTGCCAGTCAGCAACGACAGACGGATTGATGTCATATTGTTTCAGGGTATCGAGCAGCATTTCCCTGCGGCCACCGCTTTCCACGGTAAACAGTACCCGCATTGATTGGTTGTTGAGAAAAGATTTCAAACTGTTGGCAGGATCGTTGGCCCTGGCATGGAAGGTCAGGTCAGGTAGTGCACGGCTGTCAAAATTATAGAAACTGCCATAGCCTTTTTTTCGCTCAGTCAATCTATCGCCGGAAAACATCACCGATGGGTAAGGTTTGAGGCTGGCAGAAAGTTCTTCCTTGTCCTGGAACAATTGATCAGGCGGCAGAATAGGGCGTTCCAGGTCGTAACGACGTTGTTCAAACCGGTGCAAGGCTTCCTGATAGAAACTGTCAGCCAGCAGCGGGTAATCTTCAGGGTAAAAGCACAGCGTGTTATCAGGCAGGTAATCGGTTAAACGGGCCGTACTTTCATGAAACAGTGGCAGGTAATATTCAACACCGCCGGGAAAGATGCCCTCACTGGTATCCCGGTAAACCAGGCTGCGCTGAGGATCACCTTCTATCTGCTCACGGTATTTTTTTCTGAAGCGTTTTATCGCCTCTTCATCGGTAGGAAATTCGCGTGCCGGCAGCAGCTGTATGTTTTTGGTTTTCTCCAGTGACCGCTGGGTTTCGGGGTCGAAAGTGCGGATTGAATCAATTTCATTATCAAACAGATCCAACCGGTAAGGTTTTTCGCTGCCGGTGGGAAAAATATCAAAAAGTGAACCCCTGACCGCGAATTCACCATGACTGAAAACCTGCGATACACACTGATAGCCATTATTTTCCAGCTTTTTGCGAAACGCATCAATATCGAGCTGATCACCAACAGATAACACGATGACATTGCTTTCGGTAAAAGACACTGGTGGCAGACGCTGTAGCAGTGTGGAAATAGCAACGATCACAATACCAGTGTCTGTCGAAACAAGACGATGTAGACTGAGCAGTCGCTGCGAAGTCAGCTCTGGTAATGGCGAGAAAACATCGTAAGGAAGTGTTTCCTGGTCAGGAAAATGAATAATTGGCAGGTTACCGTTGGAAAAGAATCGGATTTCCTGTTCCCAACGATGCGCGGTCTGCACGTCCGGCGCAATCAGCAAACCTGTGCGATTAAGTTGCTGCAGGCTCTGGGTAATGCTGAGCGAAAGTTCTGCGCCATTAATATTTCCCCATTGCAGCTTTTCTTTGCTGGCTGCCGGAAAAGGTGCAGTGCTGGGTGCTTCCATAGATATATCAGGTAGCCCGTGTCGAGCTATTTAACGTAGAAAACCTTGCCGTCTTTGACAGATAACGCATAGGTGCCAATGGGTTCGCAGGCAGGTTCCTCTTCAGGTTGGCCGGTTTCAAGGTTGAAGTAGCTACCATGTAGGGAGCACTTGATTCTATTGTCCTGAATACAGCCAAGGTAAAGTGAAAAGTCTTCATGGCTGCACATTTCATCAACCAGATAATACTTGCCCTGGGCATTGGCCAGAAGCAGTTTATTTCCATCAACTTCAACCTTTTTCATTTGACCCGGTTGCAGTTCTGATTCTTCGGCGATCGCTATTTCAGAAGTCATTACTTAACCCTGTTTGCTGCTTTACCAGAATCCAGGATAGCGCGTACATGATCAGCCGCTGAGGCCAGATCATTATGATGTCCAAGGTGATTCAGGACTATCGCACCTGAATAAACCAGTGAATCATAAGTAGCGCCCTGTTTGCCGTTGAGGGCGTCCATACCAGCTTCGGCCGCTGCTTTAGCGGTATCCGGAATATCGACCGCAATCGCAATTTCATCGGGACCGGAAGCTGATTTCGGCAGATCCTCGGGTAGTGGTACGGCACGGACTGACTGTGAAATGCCTACATCTGAAGGGTCAATGTCAGTCGCCTGTTCTTCACCCCGGTCGGTATAGGAGAAGTATTTGCCGGGC
>JARRJW010000177.1:0-8018 GCA_037388785.1 Gammaproteobacteria bacterium | reverse complement strand
CGGCTTCTTCCGAGGTAAGCTTTCTGTCTTCATTACGCAAAACTTCTCCGCGGTAATGTTCGATATGACATACCTGCTCGATCATGCGTAGCGAATAGGCCACTTCATCATCGCTAAACCGCAGGCCAATGCGGTATCCGTCATCTGACCTGTGACACCAGATAACAATCCCGTTAGCATCAAAAGGCGGCGGCTTGACGTCAATTCTGACATGCACGATTTTACCGGGATCTATTTTGTGGGAAGAATAAAAAGACAATCCGCCGTGGCTAACATCGGTGAGTGTTTCGCGGTGATGCTCGATATGACGTTCACTATTGGAAACATCAAATTCAATTGGCATACTGGATGGGTGTCGAATATATTGTCTCATCAAGATACCTCGAACCAATCTTAGCTAAAATTCTAGATGAAAAATCAGATTTTGCAGAAACTTCCAATTAACCATGAAAAAGACTTTCGAAATAATTGATAAGAAAAATTTGTTAGATGACTTCCTTGAGGTCAATGCCTATCAATAAACTCATGATATGTTTAGCGGCGAAAAAACCCCGGTAATACGTCGACTTTGCCTGGAAAAGCAGAATGCTGTCTCCGTATTACTTTTTGATCCGGTCCATAACAATGTTGTCATGGTCGAACAATTTCGTATTGGCGCGAAAAACCTCGATGATAGCTGGTTGCTTGAAAATCCTGCAGGTTATTTTGAAACCGACGAATCACCTCAACAAGTTGCGGTCAGGGAAGTGATGGAAGAGACCGGCTGTGAAGTCAGCAACCTGATTGAAATCTGCAAATTCCTTGTCAGCCCTGGAATTTCGGATGAAATGATTATGCTTTATTGTGGAAAGGTCGATTCATCCAATGCTGAGGGGATTCACGGTGTTGACGATGAGCATGAAGATATCAGGGTCGAGGTGCTTTCACTTGAGCAGGCAAAAAAGGAGCTTTACACCGGAAGAATTAACTCGACAAGTACTATTATATCGATGCAATGGCTGTTGCTTAATATTGACGATATTAAAAAACAGTGGAGTTAGCAGGGTTCCTCACAATGAAAGCTGTCTGAGAGTTATATCGTGATCACTCTGGTCCCAAATACTTTGAAATAACCGGCTGTATTCTTCATTCACTAAACGATTGTCCATGTAGAGGAATGCCTTGCTTCTTCCTGGAGTGCGTTTTAAAAAAAGACCTTTATCATCAGTTAGCATAAAAGTTTCCGGATGATGTCTATATTCCTGGTGGCATACCTTCAATTCGATGCTGCTTGGCAACCTGTTCATTAGACTCAAAAGCCTATGATCCATTTTTCTCAGGTTCTCATTACTTTGGATTAATAACCTTATATGGCACTGGCTATGACTAATTACCAGGTTTTTGCAGATTGAAATAAATTCCGTTTGATCATAAAACTCTGGTTCAAGTGCATGAGAAAGAATCCATATTCTCTGCCTGGCGGTTTCAGCTAAGTTGATTACGGCATCGGCCTGTTCTGCTAATTCAGATAAAATGATTTCGCTCATAGTTTAGTTTCTTGGTCATCTTGATATGAGGAATGCCCGCATCCATAAAAATTTCACCTTCGGATACGAAACCATGATTTTCATAAAATTTTTCAGCATTAACCTGGGCATTTAAAAAGACCTTGGTTAGATTCAATTGCTCAGCTTTGCACAGAATATCAGATAGTAATTTTGTTCCAATACCCTGGTTTCGGTATTCTTTTAAAACCGCTATTCGGCCGATATGACCATCATTTAACAGCCGGGCGGTGGCTATAAATTGCTTATCTTCACTCAAAACCAGAAAATGAATCGCTTCAGAATCATGCTCATCAATTTCCAGGTCAGCCGGAACCTGCTGTTCATCAATAAAAACCTTTGACCGGATATCAGTCAAAATATCGTGATGACTTGACCAGTCTGTTTCAAGAATTCTCATCGGTTTTTTCTAGAATTTCGAGGCAGCCGGAATCTAGCAACATGGTAAAACAGGATTTGTTTTTTTCATTGTCCATCCACTGTTGCAAGTCATCAAAATCAATTTGATCGTTTTCACACAGGTACTGTGCATATGCCTGTTCACCGGCGTCCAGTTGTAAGGTTTCGCCATTGGCAAACAATAAAACCGTATTATTCTCATCAACCGTATAAAACATACGCAGGTAAGGGTGGTGACAATAAGACACTCCCTGTTTAGGGTGCTGTTCCGGGTTATAATTTTCGGCACCGGAAATTATTTCCAAATGTGATTTGCTTTGTGAAATCAACTCGCCAAAACTGCGTCGCATTGAGCCAGAATTTTCCTTGATCAATCCGGCAATGATTTTTTCTGCTTTAGAAATGTCCGAAGCTGATATTTCAAAAGGCGATGCTTTATTGCTTAAATCGGATTCTGAAAAACGTTCACTGTCGGAAATTTCCTGTACCACATGGTCAGCCCAGGCACTAAAAATTTCACTGGCTGATGGTGCCAGAAAACCTACCGAGCCGGTAAGACATTCTCCCTGGGCAACTCCCCAATGCGCAATATCAGGTGGCAGGTAAAGCATGTCTCCAGGGGTCAACAGCCATTCATGTTGATGTTTGAAATTGCAAAGCACCTTGACTTCAGAGTCTGGTAGTAAATCATCTTTTGAATAACTTTCATCACTGATTTGCCAGAGACGATTTCCCTGCAGTTGTATTAAAAAGACATCATAACTGTCTGTATGTGGTCCGACGCTGCCCTGGTCAACCGCATAGCTCACCATCAGGTCATCGACACGCCAACTGGGCACAAAGTTAAATTGCTTTAGAAAATTTTTAGCTTCCGGAATGTATTTATCAACGTCCTGTACAAGCAGTGTCCAGTGGTCTTCAGGGAGCTGTGAAAAAAACGCTTCTTCAAAAGGGCCGGTAGAGAGTTGCCAATTCATCGGTGACTGATAATTGCTAATGACCCTGGATTCAATTTCAGGTTCCAGAGCCATGCCAGCCAATTCTTCCGGGGAAATGATTTCAGGTAAATCGTTAAATGCCTGCCGGATAAGCAGCGGCCTTTTTTGCCAATAATCCTGCAAAAAAGATGTTTCGTTAATGCCTGATGGCCAGTTTATGCGCATTTCAAAGCCGGTTTCAGTCTGGCCGAAATTTGATTAGATGGCTTTTGCCTGCGCCACAGCATTACCAATATAAGTCGCCGGCGTTAGCTGTTTTAATTCAGCTTTAACAGTTTCAGGTAATTCCAGACCATCAATAAAAGCCTGCATACCGGCCTGGTCGACCCGGTTTCCTCTGGTTAAGGCTTTAAGTTTTTCATAGGGTTTTTCAATACCATAACGACGCATCACGGTTTGAATTGGCTCTGCCAGTACCTCCCAGTTTTTATCAAGGTCTTCAGCCAAACGCTCAGGATTAATATCGAGTTTGCCTATACCTTTCAAAGCTGACTGAAATGCAATAGAAGTGTAGGCAAATCCGACACCCATGTTTCTCAGCACGGTGGAATCGGTTAAATCCCTTTGCCATCTGGAAACAGGCAGCTTCAGTGCCAGGTGATCAAACAGGGCATTAGCTATACCGAGATTGCCCTCGGCATTTTCAAAATCGATCGGATTAACCTTATGCGGCATGGTCGAAGAGCCAACTTCACCAGCAACGGTTTTTTGCTTGAAATAAGCGATCGAAATGTAGCTCCAGACATCACGGCAAAAATCGATAAGAATGTTATTGAAACGGCTTA
This sequence comes from Gammaproteobacteria bacterium, assembly GCA_037388785.1. Lineage (GTDB taxonomy): Bacteria > Pseudomonadota > Gammaproteobacteria > Chromatiales > Chromatiaceae > JABDQZ01. The sequence goes on along the minus strand of JARRJW010000177.1, from coordinate 4,292 downwards.
TGGCATCAAATAGTTCAGCCATGTAGTCGTGAGGTTCAATCTGAATCGTATAGGGGTTCCAGCTGATTTCCAGAGATTCAACAAATTTTTGAGCATGGTGCTGCCAGTCAATATCCGGGTAGGCTGAAAGGTGAGCGTTATAATTACCGACAGCACCATTGATTTTTCCAAGTATGGCAATGCCGGCTATATTGGCACGCTGCTGTTTCAAACGATGGACAACGTTGGCCATTTCCTTGCCCATGGTTGTCGGGGAAGCCGGTTGTCCATGGGTTCTGGACAACATCGCATGTTCGGCATATTCATGGGCCAGGTGGCGCACAGCGTCGATCACCTGATCACACTCTTCAAGCAGAACATTTCGACCGGCCGCCAGCATTAGCGCATGTGAAAGGTTGTTGATGTCTTCCGAGGTACAGGCAAAGTGGATAAATTCTGAAGCGGCTTCCAATTCCGAATTGCCGGCAATTTTTTCCTTAAGAAAATACTCAACCGCCTTGACGTCATGGTTGGTGGTTTTCTCAATATTTTTAACACGTTGAGCATCTTCCTCGTTGAAATTATCAATGATCTGATTCAGGACGTTGTTGGCATGCTCTGAGAATGTTTCAACTTCAGCAATTTCATCATGCGCAGAAAGTGACTGAAGCCAGCGAATCTCAACGATAACTCTATGATGTATGTCGTTTAAATAATTATTTGGGCGCCTGCATTAATCTGGTGTATTAAAAATACGAATAATGAGAATTTTGGAATTGTATCATCATCACGATTTAAATTTGATACAATCTGTTGCATTCACGTTGGTTGTCTGATGAATTTTATTCAAGGGGGTCGGCTGTATGAAGGTTTCCCTGACAACCACTATTCAAATTCCAAATTAACCGAGGTGAATTGTGTTAGAAGCCTATCGTCAACATGTAGAAGAACGTGCTAAAGAAGGTCTGCCGCCCCTGGCTCTGGATGCTCAACAGGTCGCTGAACTGATTGAATTAATCAAGAATCCACCTGCCGGTGAAGAAGAATATATCCTGGACCTTTTGGTTAACCGTGTTCCGCCCGGTGTTGACCAGGCAGCATATGCCAAAGCTGCTTTTCTAGCAGATGTGGCCGAGGGAAAAACACAAGTTAGCCTGATTGATCGCGTCAAAGCCACCTTCCTGCTGGGAACCATGCTTGGCGGATACAACATAGAACCCCTGATCAGGCTGCTGGATTATCCTGAAACAGCTGATGAAGCAGTAAAGGCACTTTCCCACACCCTGCTCATTTATGATGCGCTCCATGATGTTCAAACCAAGGCCGAACAGGGACCAATACTGATGACCTGTCTCCGGCAACTGAAGCCTGGAGTCGCCCTGACATTCCGTTGCATGCCAAATCGATGTTGGTCAGTAAAATGGAAAACCCAATCGAAACGATAGAATCGCTCAAGCAAAAAGGTTATCCGCTGGCCTATGTAGGTGATGTCGTCGGAACCGGCTCTTCAAGAAAATCAGCAATTAACTCGGTTCTATGGCATATGGGCAAAGATATTCCGTATGTACCCAATAAACGCCAGGGCGGGGTGGTTTTAGGAGGCAAGATAGCTCCAATTTTCTTTAACACCGCTGAAGATTCCGGTGCGCTGCCAATTGAGTGTGATGTACAGCAGCTTGAAACAGGCGATGTCATCACCATAAAACCTTACGAAGGAAAAATCTTAAAAGACGGCAATGTGGTTTCAGAATTTGAAATCAGGCCGACAACCATGCCGGATGAAGTTCGTGCTGGCGGCCGCATTCCATTAATTATTGGCCGAGGCTTGACTGACCGTGCCCGTGAAGCACTCAGTCTGCCACCCTCTGATGTATTCCTACGCCCGGTTTCTCCGGTTGAAAGCGATAAAGGCTATACGCTTGCTCAGAAAATTGTCGGTCGTGCCTGTGGCGTGGAGGGTGTTCGTCCGGGTACCTACTGTGAGCCCCGTATGACAACCGTTGGTTCCCAGGATACAACCGGCGCAATGACCCGGGATGAACTCAAGGAACTGGCTTGCCTTGGGTTTTCTGCTGATTTGGTGATGCAGTCTTTATCAGTACCCGGGGCGGTGTCTCGTTAAGACCGGGAGATGGAATTATTCATTCCTGGCTAAACCGCATGATATTACCTGATACTGTCGGCACCGGTGGTGATTCACATACGCGTTTCCCGATGGGCATCAGTTTCCCGGCTGGATCCGGTCTGGTCGCTTTTGGTGCAGCCTTAGGTGTTACGCCGCTGGATATGCCTGAGTCTGTTTTGGTACGTTTTACCGGTGAAATGCAACCGGGCATAACCTTGCGTGACCTGGTTAATGCGATTCCTTATGCTGCGATTCAGAAAGGCCTTTTGACCGTGGAAAAATCCGGCAAAAAGAATGTCTTCAATGGCAGGGTTCTTGAAATTGAAGGTCTCCCAAACCTGAAAGTCGAACAGGCTTTCGAACTGTCTGACGCCTCGGCTGAACGCTCAGCCAATGGCTGTACTGTGCGCTTGGGCAAAGAACCCATCATTGAATATCTGCAGTCCAATGTCACCTTGTTGAAATGGATGATTGCCAATGGTTATGAATCTGCCAAGACACTGCAGCGCCGTATCGATGCGATGGAAAAATGGCTGGCTAATCCTGAATTACTTGAGCCCGACGCTGATGCTGAATACACAGAGGTCATTGAAATCGACCTTAACGAAATTACTGAACCACTGCTGGCCTGTCCCAACGACCCGGATGACATTAAAAAACTATCTGACGTTGCCGGTGATAAGGTCGATGAAGTGTTTATTGGCTCCTGCATGACCAATATTGGTCATTACCGTGCAGCTGGCAAAGTGCTTGAAGAAGCTGGCGCCACTGTACCAACCCGTTTGTGGATTGCTCCTCCAACCAAGATGGATGAACACCAGTTAACCGAAGAGGGCTATTACAGTATTTTCGGTAGATCGGGTGCACGCACCGAAATGCCTGGCTGTTCTCTATGTATGGGTAACCAGGCACGTGTTGCCGATAACTCAACCGTGGTCTCGACATCTACGCGAAATTTCCCTAACCGACTGGGCAAAGGTGCCAACGTTTACCTGGCATCTGCAGAACTTGCTGCTGTTGCCTCACTACTGGGAAAAGTGCCTTCAGTAGATGAATATATGGAAAAGGTGAAAGGTTTGGCCTTAATGACAGATGAAGTTTACCGTTATCTGAATTTCCATGAGATTGCAGAATACAAGGAAGTCGCCGACAAGGTCATTCCGATTGCAGCTGCATAAAGATTTGTCCTGGTTACTGCTGGCCCGTTTTATTACGGGCCATTTTATTTCGGGCTGGTTTATTTTTAACCAGCTTTAATCAACTGATATCCACAGCAGAGATCTCTTCGAGTAAAGCCACCGCCTGCTTATGTATTTTCTTCCTCGAAAACACCAGGTGTCGACGTTTTCCACCACACTGATGCCATAACCAGGCAGCCCTGATACCCGCAAGTAAAAGCGCCCTGATACGATGGACATTGTCAGGATTGTTTAAATGGACCGGTTCGCCGTTGACCATGATGCGTCCTGCCAGATCACTGATGTTATCGACATATAAATCTGCCAGTTGCGCAAGAATGTTCATATGTGTCACCGAAAAGCTTTCCAATCTGGCTTTCGCAATCTCGATACCATTTGCCAGTTTCTCGATACGATCCGGTTTTTTTAACAGTTTGCTGGATAAATGCATTAACTGAATCGCATAGCGAGTAATATCGATACGTTCAGCTTTGTGTTCCATCATCTGGCTGACAAGGCATTTCAAGCCAGTCTTTAAGTGCTGTCTGTCTTTGAAAACCTTTTCAATGGATTCAGCATCGGTTTGAAAAATACTGTGAATTGACGTTTCTATCGCATCATTTTCAGCCATACCTGTACGTGCAATTTGATCAACCAGGTAGGCTGACTGGAAAATGCCCGCTAGTGCCAGTAATCGATCAAAATCAGTTTTCATGATTTTTTCCTGTTGATTGAATAATGCCGCCACCGAGGCATATTGTGTCTTTATAAAACACGATAGACTGTCCAGGTGTTGCGGATCGTTGCTGCTGTTCAAATTCGACTTTACAAGTATTAATTTCCAAGTAAACAATCGCTGGTTGAAGTGGTTGGCGGTGCCGGGAACGGGTAAGACATTTTAGACTATTATCTTCAGGTCGTTGCGAGGAAATCCAGTGTAGCTGTTCAGCGAGCAGATAATTGCACATCAGCAGTTCGTGGTCATGTCCCTGAACAACCACCAGTTCATT